>JAHBXU010000788.1 GCA_019636315.1 Planctomycetaceae bacterium
CGGCTGATTGATATTATGCAGCCGACTGGCAAGACGATCGATGCGCTGAATAAGCTGTCGCTGCCGGCGGGTGTGGATATCAAGATTAAAGCGTCTGCCTGAGCGTTGTGCCGCGGGTTGTCGGCTTCTGGCTGTTTGGCTGGGAGAGACTCCTGGTGGTTGGGCTCCGGGTGGATGTTGCGGGCGGGGCGAATGCATCCGGTGCGGCGTCTCAGGCTGTCATCGGCGTCCTCGGCGGGTTCTTCGGTAAGTTTCAGTGCAACAGGTGAGGTGCAGGCACATGGCCGTCGGTTTGTTGGGCCGCAAGATCGGCATGACTCAGGTCTATGACGCGGGCGGCCAGTTGGTGCCGGTCACGGTGATTGAGGCTGGTCCCTGTGCAGTTTTGCAGGTGCGCACTGCCGATCGTGATGGGTATGACGCGGTGCAGGTTGGGTTTGACGATCGCCTGGGGGAGAAGGATCTGGAGCGGCCGGTTGAGCAGCGGAATCGAAGTCGTGCCTCTCGTGCGGAGCGGGGCCATGTGGTTTCCCTGGCTAGTAAGCGGCAGAAGGCGAGGCAGGCTGCGGGGGTGGAGCTTCTTCCGAAGGCGGGGTGTGAGCCGAAGCGGTTTGTGCGGGAGTTTCGGGCCGAGGGGGCGGATCATGGGTGTGAGGTTGGCCAGGAGTTGACGTTGGCGTTGCTGGCGGATGTGTCGCATGTCGACGTTGTTGGGACCAGCAAGGGGCGGGGGACTGCTGGTGTGATGAAGCGGCACAATTTCTCGGGGCAGCGTGCCAGTCACGGCGTCAAGCGTGTGCATCGCCATCCTGGTTCGATCGGTATGAGTGCCGACCCGTCGCGTGTCTATAAGGGGACTCGGATGGCGGGTCAGTATGGGAATGCGCGCGTCACTGTGCGGAATCTCCGTGTGGTGCGGGTGGATGTGGAAAACAACATGCTGCTGGTGGAGGGGGCTGTTCCTGGGGCGAACGGCGGTTACCTGCAGATTCGGAAAACCAACAAGGTCGATTGATTGACGACGGGAAACGGCAATGGTTTCGGCACCACTGAAAAGCATCGCGGGCGAGGATGTCGGCTCGTATGAGTTCGATCCGGCGGATCTTGCCCCGGGAATTAACAAGCAGCTGCTGCACGACGTGGTCGTCATGTACGAGGCGAATCGTCGTGTCGGCACTGTGAAGACCAAGTCGCGCGGAATGGTCGCTGGCAGCACCAAGAAGCTGTTTCGGCAGAAGGGGACCGGTCGGGCGCGAATGGGCCCGAAGCGGACGCCCATTCGGCGTGGCGGCGGGCATGCCTTTGCCAAGGTGCCTCGGGATTGGAGTTATCGTCTGCCGAAGCAGGCCGTTCGGCTGGCCACCCGTATGGCTCTCTTGAGTAAGTTTGAAGACGGCGAAGCGGTCGTGTTGGATTCGTTGGCGGTGGAGTTTCCCAAAACGAAGACGATTGCGGATATGCTTCGGGCGCTGGGGGTTGATCGCGAGAGTTGCCTGCTCGCCATTCGCAACCCGGACCCGATGGTGTGGCGTTCGGGCCGCAACATCGCCACGTTGTGGATCTCGCCGTGTGTGGAGTTGAATGCGTACCAGTTGTTGCATCAGAAGCGGCTGGTGGTGACTCGGGATGCGATCGATTTCCTCCGTAAGGCTGAAGGCTGAGAAAGAGGGCGACGAAAATGGCGGATGAATCACAACAGGTCGGATTGGTGCTTGAGCCGCACCAGGTGCTCGTGCGGCCCCTGGTGACGGAAAAGGGGACGCACGTCTCGGTGAAGTACAACCAGTACCCCTTCGAGGTGCACGCTCAGGCAACCAAAGCGGACGTGAAGCGGGCGGTCGAGGAGTTGTGGAATGTCCGGGTGCTGCGGGTTCGTACTCAAACCCGCAAGGGCAAGCCGCGGCGGCATCGAACGAATATGGGTTACCGTAAGGACTGGAAGAAGGCGATCGTCGAGTTGCACGGGGACGATCGAATTGCATTCTTCTAGGAGGTTGGTCAGCGATGGGTCCGTCCGTGTCTGAAGACGGCGGTCTTGCGGCGGCGCTCCATGACAGGCGGATGGCTGAAAGCTGAAAGCGTACGACGATGGGAATTCGAATTTACAAGCCGACGTCGGCCGGGCGGCGCAATGCGTCGGTCAGCGACTTTTCCGAGATCACGGACCGCAAGAAGCGGCCTGAGAAATCGTTGACCCGTCGAACGAAGAAGAAGGGCGGACGGAACAATCAGGGGAAAATCACCGCGCGGCACCGTGGTGGTGGGCACAAGCGGCTGTTTCGTGTGATCGACTTCAAGCGGACGAAGGACGACGTCGCGGCCAAGGTGTTGGGGATCGAGTATGATCCCAATCGGTCGGCTCGCATTGCCCTGCTGGAGTACCAGGACGGTGAGAAGCGATATATTCTCGCTCCACAGGGGCTCAAGGCGGGGGATGTGATTCAGAGCGGCACCGGTGTGGAGCCCAAGGTGGGCAACTGCATGCCGCTGGCGAATATTCCTCCCGGCACGACTGTTCACAATATTGAAATGCAGCCAGGCAAGGGGGCGCAGCTCTGTCGCAGCGCGGGAGCCTCCGCCGTGATGAACGCCCGCGAGGCGAAGTGGGCGCAGATCACACTGCCGTCGGGTGAAGTGCGTCGGCTGCCGAGCAGTTGCCGGGCGACGATCGGGGCGCTTGGGAATGCGGAGCGACAGGGGATTTCACTGGGCAAGGCGGGGCGCAAGCGTTGGCTGGGCCGTCGTCCTCATGTCCGTGGCACGGCGATGAATCCAGT
>JAHBXU010000789.1 GCA_019636315.1 Planctomycetaceae bacterium
TGGTTCGTCGAGGGCTGCCGGCTATACACCGATGGAGAGATCGATGCGGCGACGGAGTCGTTCCGCCTGAGCCTGATGAACGAGCCTTCCAATCCGGAAGCCCACTTCCATCTGGCGGAGTGTCTGTATCGCAGACGCGAAGTTCGGGCGGCGCTGGAGCGATACTATGTTGCCGCCGAGCAGGATCACGACTATCTCGAAGCGTGGACGCAGATTGGCTGTTTGCATCGCGAACTTGGAGAAAGGGAGCGGGCGCTCGATGCGTTTGAAATCGCTTTGAATCTCCATCCCGAGTACGCCGAAGCCCACTTCCATCGGGCCGAGGTTCTGTACGACCTGGGCCGGTCGGCTGAAGCAATCCCCCATTGGGAAACGTATCTGGAGCACGACTCGGTCGGTCCCTGGGCAGAGATCGCGCGGCAGCGACTGGGACGCGAGAACTCATGATCGTCGCCCACGTGCGCCATCGGTGGAGTACAATGCATGCGATGGGCCCACACGGTTTGACGTGTGGGCATTGTTGTTGAGGAGCGAGAAACAATGGATCAGACGGCCTTGCCGCGACGCGCATCGAATCGGCTCATTCACGAGACCAGTCCTTATCTGCTGCAGCACGCCGGCAATCCGGTGGACTGGTATCCCTGGGGCGATGAAGCGTTTGCGCGTGCAGTCGCGGAAGACAAGCCCGTGTTCCTTTCGGTCGGCTACAGTGCGTGCCACTGGTGTCACGTGATGGAGCACGAAAGCTTTGAAGACGAGAACATCGCGGCACTCATGAACGAGCATTTCGTCAATATCAAGGTCGATCGTGAGGAGCGGCCGGATGTCGATCAGATCTATATGTCGGCCGTGCAGCTGATGACGCAGCGAGGCGGCTGGCCAATGTCGGTGTTTCTCACGCCGCAAAAGGAACCGTTTTACGGAGGTACGTACTGGCCGCCGACGTCGCGAATGGGAATGCCCGGATTCCGTGACATCCTGCGGAAGATCAACGAAATCTGGATGACGAGGCGGGATGAAGTCGCGACGAGTGCTCAGTCGCTTGTGGAAGCTGTGAATCGAATGGCGGCTCCGCAGTTCGCTTCCGCCCGTCTGAACGACGACGTGCTGCGCGGCGCCCTGCGGGATCTGCTGCGCTCGGCCGACCGGACACATGGTGGGTTCGGCGGGGCGCCCAAGTTTCCGCATCCGATGGACCTGCGGGTGCTGTTACGCTGCTGGAAGCGTTTTGGTCCAAGTGGTTCGGAAGCTGACAAAACGCTGGCGCGTGAGGCCCTGGACGTCGTCACACTCACGCTGGACAAGATGGCCCGCGGCGGAATCTACGATCATCTGGGGGGCGGGTTCCATCGTTACTCAACCGACGCGCAATGGCTCGTTCCACACTTTGAGAAGATGCTCTATGACAACGCACTGCTTGTGCCGGCCTACCTGGAACTGGGGCAGGTGTTGAGAGGCGACGACTCCGCGGAGCCGTGGCCGTTCACGATCGTCCGGGAGACGCTCGACTATGTCCTCCGCGAGATGCAGCAGCCGCAGGGGGGATTTTATTCGACTCAGGATGCGGATAGCGAAGGCGAAGAGGGGAAATTCTTCGTCTGGAGTGAGCAGGAGATCGACGCGTTGCTGGGGGAAGAGCGGGCGGCCTTGTTCAAGTCCTGCTATGACGTCACCACCGCGGGGAACTGGGAAGGTCACAACATTCTCAATCGCCCCAGACCGCACGAGCAGGCGGCAAGAGTTCTTGGTCGTGATCCTCAGCAACTGTCGTCCATCCTGGCGGAGTGCCGCGGAACGTTATCTGAGGCGCGCGAGCGGCGGACGAAACCCGGTCGTGATGACAAGATTCTCGTCGCGTGGAACGGGTGGATGATCTCTGCGCTGGCGATGGCATCGCAGGTGCTGAATGAGGAGCGATACGCCGCGGCAGCCGTTCGAGCGGCGGATTTCCTTCTGGAGAATGTGCGAAACGAAGAATCGCAGTTGTTGCATTCTTATAAAGACGGTCGGGCGCGGTTTGCTGCGTACCTGGATGACTATGCGGCTCTGATCGAGGGATTAGTGGATCTCTATCAGGCGACGTTCGACCCGCGTCATCTGACGAGCGCTCGTGAGCTCGCACGAGACATGCATGCGCGATTTGCCGATGACGTTCAGGGCGGCTACTTCTTCACGGCGCACGATCACGAGCGACTCATTGCCCGCACGAAAGACGCACAGGACAATGCCACACCGGCGGGGAACTCTCAGGCGGCGACGGCGCTCCTGCGTCTGGGCCGATTGTGCGGCGAGGTCCAACTGATCGAACAGGGCCGCCAGACGTTGCAAAACCTGTCCGGACTGATGGCGGAGCATCCGCGAGCCGCCGGGCAGGCATTGCTGGCATTGGACGCTCTTCTGGGGCCGACCAAAGAGATTGTCCTGATTGATAGTGAACAGGGGATGGATCTGGACGAGTGGCTCGACGCGGTCCACAGTCGATTTGTGCCGAACAAACTCCTCGTGCGTCGCCCGTTGCACACGGCGGATGCGGACCTTCCGGACGTCTTACGTTCACTGCTCACCGAACGTGCGGCACGTGATGGCCGGACCACGGCCTACGTCTGCACGGAGATGACCTGCGGCCCGCCGATAACGTCGCCGCAGGATCTGGCGATTGAGCTTTCATAGACAGCGGACTGTTGAAGTTTGCATCGCCGCCTCCTGACACATTCGTCACTCGTTGCTATGCTTCGAGATTGCCTCGGGGCCTGCAGCGTCTG
>JAHBXU010000079.1 GCA_019636315.1 Planctomycetaceae bacterium
TCGACTTAGGACGATTAGGCGACGCTACCGAAGTCGTTGGCATCGCCACCTACAACGGCAGCCTGTATGCCGGGACGATTCCGCGCGCCGAGATCTGCCGCTTCTCCGGACCAGACGCCTGGGACTCCGTCCGGCGACTCTTCGATCCACCGGGGTTCGAGCCGGTGCCGGTGACAGTGCGTGATACAAAATATGTTCAAGACTGGACGCGGGCTTCCAGTCTCACGGTGTACCAGGGCCAGCTTTTTGTGACGACGGCCACCTGTTATCGCCGGCTGATCAATCCTCCTCCGCCGGATGACAATCGAGGCACGGTCTATGCGTATCAGAAGGGAGCGGCGGTCAGCCATGATCGCGATCTCGGCGCCGGGTGGAAGCACGTCGCGGCCGTGCGCGAGGGAAATCGCCTGACGCTTTTCATCGACGGAGAGCGAATGGTCTCCACAATCGCCGACGGCGCGGCTATCGACGTGACCAACGAGGCCCCTCTGCAGATCGGCTTCGGCCCGCAGTCGCACTTCCAAGGCCGACTGCGCGACGTCCGACTCTACAACCGTGCGCTCTCCAACGACGATCTGCGATCGCAGCACCAGCACGATGCCTCGAAGCTGAAGCTCAATGACTGAGCCGGTCGGATGACGAGCATCGGCATCAAGCGCGGTCTTCCGCAATGGCGTTCAACGACTCGAAGAGGTCACGTGAGAGCGGGCCGCGTGTCGCGCTGATGATCGCCTCGTCAACGTGCGCCGGGTCGCCGAAGCCGATGAGGGCCGCCGTCACGCCGGAGTGCTGCAGCGTGTAGCGAATGGCGGCCTCCTTCAGCGGGTCGCGACCGCCGACGATGTCGCGCATTCGTGCCGCACGTTGTTCATCCCGTCGATAGAGATCAAGCGTGAAGAACGGGCTGTTGATCGTATGCTCGGCGGGGGGAAGACCGAGGACGGCTCCAGCGGCGAAAACCCGGATGGCGAAGACGCCCATCTCATTCTGCTGCGCGAGGCCGATCACGTTGCCGTAGTTTGCCTCCTGATATTCCGCCGGCATCTCCCGTCCCGCGCTGGGGTTCATAACGTTGTACGGCACCTGGATGGTGTCGAACTGACCGCTTCCCACGACTTCGCGGAGGGCCGCCGCCTGTCCAATCGCGGTGATGCCGACATGGCCGATGAGCCCCTCATCCTGCAGGCGGCGGAACGACTCCAGCACGCCGCGTGACCCCAGCACATCGCTCGGGGAGACGGACGTTGCTTCCTGCCCTCGCTCGGCGGTGACGGCGTTGTGCAGTTGCAGGAGCGTCACACGGCGGACACCGAGCCGCGCAAGACTGCCGTCGACCGAGCGGCGAATCGCGGAGGGGATGTCATTGAGGTCCTCCGGCATAAGCCGCACCTTCGTCGCGAGGTGCACGCGATCGTGCGCGGCCAGTTCCCGCAAGGCATCACCAAGACTCTCTTCTGACCGGCCCTGGCCGTAGGTGGCGGCCGTGTCGATCCAGTTGACGCCGCGCTCGATGGCGTGCCGCAGCACGGCGCATTGCCGGTCGCGGTCCGCACCAGTCATCAGGTTGGAGATCGGACCACAACCGAACGCAATCGCCGAGACGGAGATCCCGGTGCGGCCGAGCGGACGAAACGGCATCGCGGAGGAAGGGCCGAACATGGCAATCTCGATTGACCGGCAGGGACGCGGCCAACTTAACAGGTGTCAAAACACTCGTGAAGGATGTGCTGGATTTTTCACCTTTCATCCGGACAACTTGCGTGGAGTCCCCGCATGAAACCAACCGACTATTGTCCTGATCGATCGCCGTCGTGCTGGTTGACTGGGCCGACGTCGCAAGACTTGTGAAGCAATGCTGCCCCGTTTACGATCGACCAAAATCCTCTTTCCAGGAGCCGCCCATGTCGACAACACGCCGTGATTTTCTGAAGCAATCCGCCGGAATCGGCGCTCTGATCGCCACTCCATCCCTCTGGAAGGGCACGGCCCATGCCGGCGATGTCAACAGCCTGCCGACCATTGCGGCGATTGGCGTCGGAGGCAGTCGCGGCGTGTACAACCAGGGAGGGCACGACGCCCGCCGCGCAGCAAAGTTCGGACGGATGATCGCCGTCTGTGATGTCGACGACCTCCACACGGCGGAATTCAACGCTGAGTTCGGCGGCAAGCTCGGCATGTATCGTGACTATCGCGTGCTGTTCGAGCAGGAGAAGCCGGACGTTGTCACGATCGGCACGCCTGACCATTGGCATGTTCCAATCGCCATTGCCGCACTGCGGGCGGGATGCGACGTGTATTGCGAGAAGCCGCTCACGCTGACGATCGAGGAAGGCATCCGCATCCAGAAGGTCGTGGAAGAAACGGGCCGCGTCTTTCAGGTGGGAACGCAGCAGCGCAGCGAGAACGACGCCAAGTTCCTTAAGGCCATCGCCATCGTGCAGAGCGGCCGACTGGGGAAGAACGTCAATGCGTATGTTGCGATCGGTGGCGCCCCGAGCGGCGGTCCCTTTGCAACAGAACCATCACCGGCCAATTTTGCCTGGGACATGTGGGTGGGACCGGCGCCTGCGGCGGAGTATTCCCCCGAGCGGCGCAGGGACTTCCGCTGGTTCTTCGAATACTCGGGCGGCAAGATGACAGACTGGGGCGCCCACCATATTGACATCGCCCAATGGGGCCTTGGCGCCGATCATTCGGGCCCGACCCAGGTCAGCGCCAAGGGCAAATTCCCTCCGCTCGTTCCGGAGGACGTCAATTGGGAAGCGTTTTTGAACGGCGATGTCAGTTTGCCGAACGGATTCAATACGGCCACCAATTTCAGTATTGATCTCAAATTCGCCAACGGGTCGACGATCAACGTCAATGACTTCTATCGGCGCGACGACGGCACCGAGTTTGAGAACGGCGTGCTGTTTGAAGGAGAGCGAGGCCGGATCTTTGTGAACCGCGGCAAGTTGACAGGAAAGCCGATCGACGACCTCACCGACGCCGACCACGCCGACCTGAATGAGCGCATTCTTGAGCTCTACAAAGGGAAGGAGCCCGGCAATCACATGCAGAACTTCTTCGACTGCATTCAGACCCGCGAGCAGCCGATCTCCGACGTCGTCACGCATCATCGCATCATGACGTCCTGCCATCTGTGCAACATCGCGCTGATGCTCGGCCGCGACCTGACCTGGGATCCTCAAGCGGAGAACTTCGTCGGCGACGACCAGGCGTCGGCGCTCGTTTCCCGCCGTAGTCGCCCGGGTTACAGTTCGCCGGCCTGACCAAAGTGATTCACCGCAGAGGCCGCGGAGTGGCGCAGAGGACGTTTGCCCATACCTCCTCTGCGTCTTCCGCGGTGATTCAGAACTCTCCGACGACCTCGCCGCCGGAGCGTGTGGCGAGGGCCTGAAATACCGCTTCGTCAATATTCTCACTGATGAAGCGGACATGCCCGTCTCCGAGCACGAACTGCGCACCGCCCGTGTGGAAGCTGCCCCAGTCTTCCGGGTGTTCAAAAGAATTGGGCGCGTGCTCCGAGTGGCTGAGTATGCGGGCCGCTGACTCTTCGACCTCCGGTAACGCGCCGCTCCAGGTGCCATAGAACTTCGAGCCGTCGAGTTCGGTGAACGTGGTGCGCTCGCCGACAAGCAGTGTGTTGCTCGTGCCGTCGGACGCATCCTGAATGCGCACGCGGCTGTTGTGGAACAACATGCCGTCGCTGATGCACTGCCCGCCACTGTTCACGGGAGGAGTTCCTGGGGGATTCTCGCAGCCGTGCAGTTCGGTGACGCCGAATGACCCGGCATAGTTGGCCGTGGCGAGTTCCAGAAGTTCACCGTAGCGATCTTCCAGTCGGAATGAATCCGGTTTGGGATCGCTGGGACATTGAAACACCGTGAGCCGGTGTTGAAGCAGGCTGCGGTGCGTCGGTGCGCCCGTGTCATCGTCCATCGGCAGGGAGAAGTTGAACTGATCATAGAGGTTGTTCTGCTCGACATACGGCAGGATCATCGATCCCCAACCGAAGCCGCTCTCCCCCTCGGGATCAGACATTGGAAAACTGGCCGCCACCCAGCCGGAGGGAAACGTCAAGTGGACGTCGTGGTAGTTGTGCAGCGCCAGTCCAATCTGCTTGAGATTGTTTTTGCACTGCGTGCGCCGGGCCGCTTCCCGCGCCTGCTGCACGGCGGGAAGCAACAGCGCGATCAGAACAGCGATGATGGCGATGACCACCAGTAACTCGATGAGGGTGAACCCTCGACGAAAGTTCTTCATCAGTCAACTCCCGGCCCCTCATGGGGCCACAAGAAACACAGGGAAACGAAAGGAAATGAATCGATGGAACAATGAACGCTCACCACGGAAAAACCGCTCGCGAATGCGCGTCTCGCGCGCAACGGCGATCAATACGGGCGGCGTCAGGCAACCAGCCAGGGCACAGGCGCACTACAGCGGTGCGCACCGTCTCACATATCACCGTTGTTCATGAAGCCGGCGATTCCCCATCAGCATCTCGCGACGACGCCCCGTGCAGCGCAAAGTCTGCGCGCGGAATCATGACGCGGGGTGTGGAGAATTCGCCGAAGCCCTATCCGCGCAGCGGTGGACCGCGCGATCGCGCGGCCAGCGGATCGTTTTGCGACGGAAGCGTCGCGTCAACCGGCAGATCATCAAGACCGGGAGCGTCGAGAGCTGCCCACGACAATGCCGCAACAGCCGTCTTTCCCTGTGCGTGCCACTGGCAGATCAGGCAGTGGTCATGATCGTGCGGCGGCGATTCAGGCTCCGGCGCCGGAGCAGAATCTGATTCGGCCGCGGCGCCGTGCGTATGCCGCTCATCACCGCAGGAATGCGTCGGTGAATGCTGATGTCCGCATTCCGCTGGGCGAACTGCGACACCATGATCGTGGTGGTGGCAGTGGCTCGTCCCGTCAAGCGCGTGCAGTCCGGCGTGTCCCAGGAAGGACAGCCCGGCATAGAAGACGGTCAGAAAGTAGGCCGGGAATCGGCGCATCCCAAATCCGCGCGTGTGCACAACCGATAATCCGCACTCTCTGCATTATTGGCAGCGCCTGACGGACGCGTCAAGTGAATGCAATTGAATTGCACGAAAAGCACCAACCCTGTTTGCTGCGCGGACGTGTCGCGCTCCTCCAACCGACGCGTCAGGGATTGCCCGCCGCAAACTCGCGGAAGAACCGCAAGGCCGACTCCGGGAACTTGTCGTACTCCGCAGCGAATTGCGGATCACTCGATCCGTGAGGGGTGGCTGGCCACCCGGTGCGCACGACGAAGCCCGCCTCTTTCAGACTCTCTGCAAACTCGACAGCGATGGAGTGCCGCGGATCAAGAGTTCCACACATCACCAGGAACGGGACACGCGGGGCGCCCGCGGCTGGTGGGAGACCGGCGACGCTGACTGTTCGTTCGTCAAACAGATCGTGCAGCCTTTCAGGCACATTCACTGTGTTCTCACGACGGGAAAGAAACGCTTCGACATCCTTCACCTCACCGAAGCCTTCAATCAGGAGCCGCCGGTCCGGAGTGGTCCACGTGCCAGCGGCAAACGGTGCACAGGCCTGGACAAGGTCGGGATTTGCGAATGCGAATCGATGGGCAAACTGCCCTCCCATCGAATATCCGGTCAAGAGAATCTTCGGATGAACCCGGTACGCGGAACGAACCTGAGCAAGGACCGCCTTGAGAAACGCGTCTTCCCCAAGAGCCGGAAAACGCGAGACTTGCTTGTCGGTGGTGACAAATTCCGGAGCGATCAGGATGGCCGGAAAGTTCTGGTCCGCGAGCATCCTGCGGAACGCCAGAACGCGCGCATTGCTCCGTGGATTTCCGCCGCCACCATGCACGATCACCAGCGGCCAGTATGATTTCGTGACGTCATAACCATCAGGCAATCCCAGAAAGTATGTTCTTGTCGTTCCTTGATGCTCCAGCGTCCGGGCGATGAACTCGAGCTGCGCGGCCCGCGCGGCACCAGCCATCGGGCACAGAAAAAGCACTGTGCCGACCAGGCAGAATCGGAACAACGTCGCACACCGGCGCGGCGTCGTCCGGGTCTCGAAGGCAGAGCCAGCATCACACAATGCAACGTGCGCGGTCATGACACGCTTGTTCCGGGCATAAGGCTTTCAGAGATACTGGGAATGTCGGGAGCCGGCATCGCTCCGCAGCACATGATATCAACCGACCACCGTGGCCGGCACATTGACGGACACCAGCGCCCCCTGGTGAGATCACATCCAAACCGTGTCCGCCAGAATGCGGCCGATCTGGTGTGGGAAGGCTGTATGAGCGTCTCGCAAACACAGCGAGTTTGAGACGGCCTTGCAAGCCTCGGAACGCTCGACGGAAGAAATCCGGAGTTCCCGCACGCGCGCGTGATGTGGGGCGACGAACATGATCAATCAATCGATCCCTGTGGAAACACGCGTTGCAGGTCGATCGGTCACCGACGCACGTGCGCCGCTCGTGAACGAGTCAGTCGTTCACAGCCGGGCGGTCGTTGTTCCAACTGACGTGCTGGATGTCGCTCCAGACAATCTCGCCATTGCTGAGCGACCAGTCGAGGCCGAAGTAACCGGCGACCAGTGGTTGCAGCCCACGGACGTTCCCAGTCGCCGATGGTTCCGGTCCGCGGACGACAGTCAGATCGGGATACCGCGTAAACGGCTGGAAGAGGGACAGCGGGTGGCAGGCGCGCATTCCGGCCGGGCCCGTCCCGCCGATGACGACGACGCAGGCCCGGTCGCTGTCCATGCGGGGCCGGAGAAAGACGGCGGCCAGGTCTTCTCCGGCAATGGCTCGGTCGCCGATCCGCACCGCTCCGCGGCTCAATTGGACGGGACTGTCCTTCAACAGTGATTCCCAGGCGGAGTTGGTGTCCGCGTTGCCATAAAGCAGGACCGTGCGATCAGCGAACTCGTCCGGAGTGAAGTCCTGATCGGCGACAAAGTCCACCGAGGCATTTCCCCGATACCAGAATGACTCCGCGTCATAGCGGGCCTTGTTGTATGTCCAACGGTTCTCTTCGTCCGTGCCCTGTGTGCCGTACACGATGAGAAACCGGTTCCGCAATTCGCTCTTGACCGAACCGTATCGATGCGGTCCTTTGACAGATGTCGTGGGTTGCTCCACCACACTCCAGACATCGGCCGTCCGCGCAATCCACAACGGCGAACGATCGGTCGGCATGGGGATGTCGTCGAGCGCTTGACCGTCAAGCACAACCGAGATCGGACCGTCCGTGCGCAGATGGGCTGTCTCCAGTCGCAGTCGCGCGACGTTGTCAGTGGTCCCCTCAAATCGCCGGGCATTGGGCCAGGTCATCAGGTTGATGCGGCTGAGCGCGTGCTGACGCTGTTGTGCTTCGATGGCCGCCCAGTGGCATTCGCTGGAGACGCCGGGGTTGGCGGTGATGAAGTCAACTCGCCGCACGGCCTGCGTGGGGGGCAAGGCATGACGCGCGAACATGTCGAACATTTCCGGCCAGTCCATGCACGAGGCGCCGCCGTCCGCGAAGTCATTGCTCCACCAGTGATTCTGCTTCGGCTCTTCGTGGTAGTACCAATCATGATGAAACGGTTCGAGGGTCTCCGCCATCAGTCGGGCCTGTCCCGGCGGAACGTTGTCGTCATCGGCGCCGTGCACAATGTAGATGCCGTGATGCTTCAGGTTCGGCGCCAGGGCGATTGTGTCACTGGCCAGATTGCCGCGTCGCAGGATCTCATCCAACGGCGACGTGGACGTTTCGTTCGCGCGATCGCGACGATAGAGGCTGTAGGAGACCCAGCCGGCGCTGGGGCCGAGCGCCGCGAAACGGTCAGGGAATGTTGCACCGATGTGCCACGTCCCGTGGCCGCCCATCGAATGGCCCGTCAGGTAGACGCGCGACCGATCGTGAGCCAGCGTGCGCTGGGCGATGGCCAGCACCTCCAGGGCATCCGCGCGGCCGAAATCCTCCCAATCGAAACCATACGGCCGTCGATTGGTCGGCGCCACAAGATGCAGCCAGCTCTTCGTCGGATACGACCCCGCCTGGCGGATGCCCTCCACCGACGCCCCATGGCAGGACAGCACAATTGCCGGCGCGGGGTCGTCCGGAGACAAGGGCGAGGCCAGTCTCAGTCCGTAGTACTGGACGGATCCATCAATCTCACTGAGGAAGGTGCGCTGGATCTGCTGATGGGGCAGACGCACGCGCAGCGGCAGATCCTGGACCAGGTCGAGTGAGGGATCCGCCGTGGACGTTAACCGCAGTGCTGCGTTGACCGGGGTATCCGTTGCAGGTGCGGACGCACGCACTGGAAAGGCGACCTTGCGGAGACTCAACGGAGGCAGCGTGGGCAGCGGGACCGTCGTCCCTTCCAGCCCTTCGCCCGAACACGCCAGGACCAGCCCCGAGACCGGATGCTCGGATGCATTGGTGACGACGACCGCCCCCCACGCATCGAGGGATTCCCCGACAACGAGGTCCGGCAGCGTGGCATCTTCTTTGGAGAGCATCACCGGCGCGGCGGGCTCTTCCAACTTGACTCGCAGGGGACTTCGCCAGGAGAGATGCAGGACGAGTTCGTTCGTCCCCTGATGCAGCTGCACGGGCAGGTGCACGTACCCGTAACCATATAAGTTGCCGCCGCGTGGAACGCCGTTGAGATACGCGAACGAGTAACCGCCGGCGCTCAGCAGCATCACCTGGTCGCGATCGGATTCAATGGGAATATAGACGTACGCACTCTTTCGCCTGTCCACAGGATCTTCAAAACCACCCCGCGCGTTGAATTCGACTGGCTCCCACGACACGCTCGTGCCGCCGAGTTCCATTGTGGAACCCGCCGTCAGCGCCAGCGGCTGATCGCCCCGCTCAATGAGCGCCGCTTCGACGGGATCGACCGGCAGTTGTTCGCCAAGGCGGCCGGGCAATCCCTGCAGCAGCAGGCCCGATCGCGGAACGATTTCCAACGGCTCCGCCGCTCCCGCCCCAACGGATGCCGCACAGCAGAACAAAAACGTGAACAACAGGGTTTTCGCCATTTCTCCAACGTCTCGCGCTGTTGCAAGGGAGGGTTTCCGACCGGCGCCCAAGCCGTCGACTCGCCGTGAGGACTCGCGTGGGTCGGCCTGTCGATACGAAGAGCGCTAATTCAGGCCCGCAGAGGACATCAGCATTGCGCGAAGCGGATGGACATCTAATCCACGCTCCAGACCTCTGCGATATTGATGGTGTCGCCGGGAAGATCGTCGGCGAGCTCGACCATCTTCTGAACCCTGGACTTGATTGATTCGACGTCCTCCTGATTCCTGATCAACAACTCTTTCACCTCGGCGGCGAGCGACTGGAGTTGGACGTATGTCTCCTCGTACCCTTTGAAGTGTCTGGCGCTCGCAGGGTCCGAGTAGATGTAGCCCATCTGGTCATACAGTCGTGCGGTCTCTTTGAGCTTCCCTTCCTGAACCAGATGCTCCAGGACGTAGACCATGGCGCGCGCTTCCTGAATCGCCATGTATTCGGGAATCCCTCCCCCCGGTTCGACGGCTTCGCCGTATTTGCCAAATCCGCAACCGGCGCAGGTTGCAGCCACAAGAACCAGCGAGACGAGCACCGGCATTTGCCGGACTGCGTTCGACGGTATTCTGCACGGGTTCCGCACGGTTCGTCCCTTCTTCAGTATGACTACCCCGACGTCATTTCGATATTGAACTGTTGAGAACCGGAATCGACCGTGATTTTTGTCGATCCATCGCGCCATTCCTTGGGGATGGGGTTCTCGTCGGCCAGTTTTCTCATGGCCGCGTCATAGGCTTCCTGAGTCATTTTCCCCGCGCCGTCCGGTTCGCGGGTCTCGGGATCGACTCGAATCGGATGGGTGCCAAAGACAACTCCTTCCGCGTCCCGTTTGTACTTGAGTCGATAGTGGCCGCTCGCATCGGTGACGCCACGGGAAGGCCGACCGCCGGCTGGTATGACGGTCACGGTCGCCCCGGCGAGCGGTTGGCCGTCCAGAGTGACGGTCCCCTCAACCCGGCCGAGGTCCGGCCCCTTGCGTGCTGCGCATCCCCAGCCCGCCAGAACCACCACACACGCTGCCAACCGCACGCTCCGACGTCCGTTCATCATGCGCTCATCCCCCCTGCTCAATCTCGATTCAGCGATCCCGCCCCAACACTCAGAACTCACCCAGGGGCAGTTCATCGACCCGCGAGCAGAGCCGCTGAAACAGTTTGAAATCACTGCCATTTCCGACGCCGTCCGTGTCGCAACTCGGGCTCGGCATCGGATAATCGAACGCGC
>JAHBXU010000790.1 GCA_019636315.1 Planctomycetaceae bacterium
CGATCCTGACGACAGCGACCGCCCGCTCCTGACGCTCTCGCAGACGAATCTCATCGATGGCTTCTGGACGTCAGCCGTTCCCGACGGGTTCAGTCACTCCGTTCAGATATACGCCAGCGGCGCCACGCCTGGATTGCTTCAGCCTGGTGAAACGATCCGTATCCCCGTGTATTATGCTGGTCTCCTGCTGAGCGCCGATCATGGATGGGACTTTAGCGACAACGAAGTCGAGTTCGAAATCCGCATCCATGAAGCCGGAAGCACTGAATTCATCGACTGGAACGGGATGAAGGACATGTTACGTCCGGAGTGGATCACTCCGGGCGCGTGGGACGGCGTGTTCGCCAACCTGACTGCTCAAACTGGAACGACATGGGGCGACTACGTCGCCATGCTGAGCGAGAACGCGACTTATCTCGCGCACCTGGGTCGAAAGATCTCCGATGTCAACGAACTATATGCGTTCGAGTTGCAGCAAGCCTTGGGGCTCAGTCCGGTCTCGACGCTCGCCTCTGCCATTGATGTATCGCTCGTTGGCACCGGCATGCAACTCGAATTCGGACGTCTGTTCGGGAACAGTCTCCTCGAACGGTACACTACCGGTCCGTTCGGACAGGGTTGGTCGGCCTCGTGGCAGATGCGGCTGGAAGGGCTTCCGGATGGAACCGTGATTCTCCACGACGCCGGAGGAGTCCAGATCCGTTTCCAACCCGATAGCCGCACGATCGGCAAGTACTTCAGCCCCGCCGGCTACACCGGCGT
The DNA here is from genome assembly GCA_019636315.1 of Planctomycetaceae bacterium. Lineage (GTDB taxonomy): Bacteria > Planctomycetota > Planctomycetia > Planctomycetales > Planctomycetaceae > JAHBXU01. Next base: position 763 of record JAHBXU010000790.1, read on the forward strand.
CTTTCGCCAGGTGAGCGGAGGTGCCTTCGAATTACAATCCCCCAATGGAACCGTCACGAGGTTCCATGCCAATGGGACGCTCGACTACGTCCAGGACGTCAATGGCAGCCGAATTACGGCGAGCCACACGTCAGGCCGCCTGACGGGACTGGCCCACTCCAGCGGCGCCTCAATGACGTTGACGTACAACGCCGCCGGCCGCATCACGAGCATCAGCGACTCGGTTGGCCGCGTCCACACCTATACGTACGATCCCACATACACCTATCTGCTCTCCGTCACCGGTCCTGCCGGCACCGTCGCATACACGTACGATACCGGCGCCAATCCGGCGTCTCGCCATGCACTCACATCCGTCACGGATCCTGGCGGGACCACCCGGCACTACGACTATGATGCGCGCGGACGGCTCGCCGCAACGTACGCCGATGTCGACATCGCGCGCGTCGAATACAGCTACGATGAGGCCGGGACGGTCACTTCGACGGACGCCGCCGGCGTTTCCACCGCGATCTTCTTCGATCATCTGGGACGGATCGCCCGCATCGAAGATGCCCTCGGCAGCTATGTTCTTTACGACTACAACACGGCCGGTCAGGTGATCCGCCAGACCGACTCTCTCGGCCGATCCCGGACGTTCACATGGTGCACGTGCGGCTCGTTGACATCGATGACCGACGAGCTCGGAAACACGACCACATTCGCCGTCGGCGGACCAAACAATCAGCCACTTTCGTACACCGACGCCTTGGGCAACACCACCCGTTATGCCTATGACGCCGCCGGCAATCGCACCAGGACGACATATGCCGATGGCAGTGCCGAGAGAGTAACATACGACGCGATGGGAGGTCCGTCGTCCCTTGTCAACCGTCGCGGCCAGACGATTCAGTTCTCGTATAACTCATTCGGCCAACTGACGCAGGAGACGTTCCAGGACGGCACAACGGTCACGTACACCTACGACGCCCGGAATCGCCTGTCGACCGCCACCGATGCGTCCGGCACGACAACCTTCACCTACGATTTTGCCGACCGCCTGACTCGCGTCGAGTATCCCAACAACCGATGGCTGGAATACGCATACGACGCTGCCGGTCGCCGCACCCGCCTGGAGGACCACACCGGCTATGCGGTCCAGTACAGCTACGACGCCGCAGGCCGCCTCAGCGGGCTCCACGATGCTGCGGATGCGTTGATCGTGAGCTACACCTACGACGCGGCCGGACGCCTGTCCCGCGAAGACAAAGGGAACGGAACCTACTCGCTGTACACGTACGACGGCAACGGGCGTGCGGCGAGCATTGTGCACCACGCTCCTGACGACTCGATCAATTCCCGCTTTGATTACACCTACAATGCCGTCGGCCAGCGCACCGGCATGTCGACGCTGGATGGAAGCTGGACGTACACCTATGACCTGACCGGTCAGTTGGTGCACGCTGTTTTCGACTCCGTCAATCCGGAAATCGAAGATCAGGACCTGCGCTACTTCTATGACGCCCTTGGCAATCGGACGCACACGGAGATCAACGGCGTCGCGACCGACTACACGGTCAACAATCTCAACCAGTACACCACGGTCGGTGATACGACGTACCAGTACGACCTCGACGGCAACCTGATCTCCCAGATCGGCCCGGACGGCACCCGCACATTTGCGTATAATGCACGTAATCAACTGGTCCGGGTGACCACTCCCGACGGAACATGGGAGTACGAATACGACGCCTTCGGCAATCGAATCGCGACGATCGCCAACGGTGAGCGGACGGAGTACCTGCTGGATCCCACCGGGCTTGTTAACGTGATTGGTGAACATGACGCCTCTGGAATGCGAACCGTGTCGTATGTGTATGGCTTGGGCTTGGAGGCCGCGGCCAACACCGCTGGAATGAACTATTACGACTTCAATGCCATCGGGTCTACGGTCGGATTGAGCGGGGCGTCAGGAGTATACAGTAACAAGTACCTGTCTGCTCCGTTTGGCAACGGCCT
>JAHBXU010000791.1 GCA_019636315.1 Planctomycetaceae bacterium
CCGTTGGAGATATGTATAAATGCTGCGACGGAGTTGTTCCTCCGGCGGCGATGTCTCCCAGGCCCCCGCTTTGCGCGACAGTCCTTCGAGCGCTTCCGGGTTGATCGTCGGCTTGAAACCGGGTCCGCCCGGCCGTAAATCAAGCTGGCCGCTCGCCGCAAGAATCGAATCGCGCAGCGCGTCCGCGTCGAGTCGCCGGCGCTGCGCCCGCCACCAGAGTCGGTTCGCCGGATCGGACGCCGCGTATTTATCATACATCGGATGGTTTGACGACTGCCGGTAGGCGTCCGACATGACGATCAATTTGTGAAGGCGCTTCAGCGTCCACGGAGTTGCTCCGGGGGCGCTTTGCTTTGCGTACTCTCCGCCCCCGGGACGAACCAGTTCATCCGCCAGCCAGTCAAGCAGTTCCGGGTGCGTCGGCCGTTCACCATTGAATCCGAAATTGTCCGGAGTGCGCACCAGCCCCTCGCCGAAGTGATGTTGCCACAACCGGTTCGCCATCACGCGCGGCGTCAGCGGGTTCGCGGGGTCGGTGATCCACTGCGCCAGTTGCAGCCGCCGCTGCGTTGTCGTCGCTTCTTCTGGCGGCGGGGCGACCGCTGTCGTGAGGTATGTCACCGCGGTCAAGTTGCCGGGCGCGACGACTGGACCGGGTTGGTGCAGTTCTCCATTTTTGAGCAGTCTCAGCGGCGGAACTTCGCGGCCGCGATCGGTCCAACCGAAGACGTCCAGCCCCAGTTCCTCCTTCGACGGTCCGCCCAGGGAATCCCTGCCTCGCGGCTGGACATACCCGGCCCAGAAGGCGTTCGCCACGCGGTAATAATCGGTCTGAGGGATGGGATCGAACTTGTGATCGTGGCACCGGGCACATTTGATCGTCAGACCAAGGAATGCCGTGCCGGCCGCGTGGACCATGTCTTCAAGGCGCTCGTAGACATACTCTTCCGGGTCGTTGGGTTCATCATTCCAGGTGCCGAGGCGGAGAAAGCCCGTGGCGATAACCGTGTTCTCTGAGCGATCGGGCAGCTCATCACCAGCCAGTTGCCCCAGGATGAATCGGTCATAGGGCATGTCATCGTTGAAGGCCCGAATGACCCAGTCGCGGTATCTCCATGCCCCGGTCTTCTCCTGATCGCGCTCGTAACCGCACGTGTCGGCGTACCTTGCCACATCGAGCCAGTACCGCGCCCAGCGTTCACCAAAGTGCGGCGACGCGAGCAGCCGATCGACCTGATGTTCGTATGCGTCGGGAGATCGATCCTGCTCGAACGCGGCGTACTCGTCGAACGTCGGCGGAAGACCGATCAGGTCGTAGGACAATCGTCTTAACAGCGTGCGGCGGTCAGCTTGCGGAGCGGGGGACCACCCGCGAGCACTCAAAGGGACAATGATGAACGCATCGATCGGGTTTCCGCTGACATACGACAAGGGCGCGCCCGGAACGGGAGGCCGCACAATTGGCTGCAGAGACCACCAGTCGCGGCCGGCACGCGAATCCGTCGTGCGCTCGTACGGATCGAGCACCCGCCCTTCCGGCCAGATTGCGCCGGCCCGGACCCATCTCTGCAGGATTTCCTTTTCTTCTCTCGAAAGGGATTGCGGAACGTCCTTCTTCGGTGGAGGCATCTCGTCCGATAAAACGCGCTCCAGCAGCAGGCTCTGATCCGGCGATGCGGCATCAAGGACAGGTCCGCTGTCCCCCCCCTTTTGAAGGGATGCTTGGTTCGTCAACTGCAGGCCGCCGGAGCGGCCCGTTTCGCTGTGGCACTCCAGGCAGCGTCGAACGAGAAGTGGGCCGATCTCACGCTCAAAATCCACTTCCGATGCCGCAGCCGGGCACGTGCCGCAGGCGAGTACGGCGAACCAGAACGGCAGAAGGCCCGGCAACCGGCGCGTTCGGAGGCAGCCATATCGCCAGCAGGACATTGCCGTCATGGAATCTCCGATCGGTGATGGTCACGATCGCCGTGTCAGATTGCAGATTGCGAACGGACCCATTGTGCGGGAAGACGCGGCCCGCGCCAACGTCGACGCAATCAAACACGCCCTCTCCCGTCACGACGCGGTGGCGCCCGCGATTGAAGCGATCTCGGCTCGGCCAATGCGCCCGTCGTGCAGCGCCGAGGCGATCAACACGACATCGCCCCCCGCCTGCTCGATCTCTCTCAGATCGGACACACCACGCACGCCGCCGCCGCTGATGAGCTTGACCTGCGGATGAGCACTCCGGATCTGGCGGCACAGCGCGTGGGTCGGTACTCCCGAGCCAACGCCGACGGCAGCCAGATCAAGCAGTATCAGCGATGTGATTCCTATCCCAATCGCCATTCCGGCAATTGCTTGCGGGTCCGCGGATTCCCATGCCGCGCTTCGTCCCAACGGGCGTCCGTCGTACAGATCGAGGCTGAACACAACGCGTTCCCCCCCCACGTGAGCGATCAAGTCAGTCAATGCGTGCGGACCAGGCAGCGTCTCCAACCCGGCGACGACGTGACTCACGCCGCGGGTCAGCAATTCCGCCCCCCGCGCTGCATCACGGATCCCGGCATCGACCAGCAGCCGGAATCCATCAGCCGTGAGGGCCTTCAGCACAGACCACTGCGGCTGATCCGACATAATGGCGTCGAGATCGGCGACGTACAGTTGATCGAATCCAAAGTGCTCACGAAACGCCCGCGCCACGGTGAGCGGCTCGGACGAGCGGACAACCTGGCTCTGAATCGGTCTGTACGACTCCCGCCGGCCCGCGACGC
>JAHBXU010000792.1 GCA_019636315.1 Planctomycetaceae bacterium
TGATCGAATCGCCCGTGTGCACGCCCATCGGGTCGAAGTTCTCGATGGAGCAGATGATCACGCAGTTGTCGGCGCAATCCCGCATCACCTCCATCTCGAATTCCTTCCAGCCCAGTACGGACTCTTCAAGCAACACCTCCGTGACTGGTGACAGCTTGAGCCCGTAGCGGACCTTCTCTTCAAATTCCTCGCGATTGTAGGCGATGCCGCCACCGGTCCCCCCCAGCGTGTAGGACGGTCGGATGATGATCGGCAGGCCGATCTCCGCCATCGCCACACGGGCCTCGTCCATGGTGCGGACGGTTTTCGAGCGCGGCAGGTCGAGTCCGATCTTCAGCATGGCCTCTTTGAAGGACTCGCGGCCTTCCGCCTTGGCGATCACATCGGCCCGCGCACCAATCATTTCGACGCCAAACTCTTCCAGCACGCCGTGACGGTACAGATCCATCGCCGTGTTGAGACCGGTCTGCCCGCCCAGCGTGGGAAGCAGCGCATCAGGCCGCTCGACTTCGATGATCTTGCGGACGTACTGCCAGGTGATGGGCTCGATGTAGGTCCGATCGGCCGTCGACGGATCGGTCATAATCGTGGCTGGGTTCGAATTCACCAGCACGACCTCGTACCCTTCGTCTCGCAGTGCCTTGCAGGCCTGCGTTCCCGAGTAATCGAACTCACATGCCTGCCCGATGACGATGGGGCCGGAACCGATGATCAGAATCTTGGAGATGTCGTCGCGTCGCGGCACGGTCGGGCTGAGGGCTGAAGGTTGAGAGAGCGGGTTCTGGAGGGACGGTCATTCTGCCGTGGGGCCCCGCCGAGCGCAGGCCCAATGGTCGGCGATACGACTGCCTCTGCGGCAGAAAATCGTCCCCACGGTAACGAAGTCTTCTCCGGTTTCAAGAGGATAGCGGAAATCTCCGCGGAGAGGCACCGATCGCCCCTGGGACAGCCAGTTCAGTGAGACTGCCCAAGTTCCCGGGAGCGCTCGGTGGCCGCCTGGACAGCGTCGATGAGCGCCGCACGCACACCGCCGCGCTCCATGGCGTGCAATCCCGCGATCGTCGTCCCCCCGGGACTGGTGACAGCATCCTTGAGGGCTCCGGGATGATCTCCGGTCTCCAGGACCATACGAGCCGCCCCCAACAGCGTTTGTGCTGCGAGCTGCGTCGCAATCTCGCGCGGCAAACCGACCCGCACCCCTCCGTCACTCAATGCCTCAATCATCTGAAACGCGTAGGCCGGCCCGCTTCCGGAAAGTCCGGTGACGGCGTCCATCAACGATTCTGCGACGGGAATCGCCGTCCCCACGGTCCCCAGAAGAGTGCTGACCAGTTCCGCATCGGCAGTGGTCGCACGGGCCCCGCACGCAAAGGCCGACGCCCCCGCTCCGACCAGACAGGGAGAGTTGGGCATCACCCGCACGACGCGGCACTGTTCCCCCAATCCGGATTGCAGTGTGCGGAGCGTGACACCCGCGGCAATCGACACAATCAGATGGTCCGGCCGCATTCGATCCTTCAATTCCTGAAGCACGGCGGGAATCTGTTGCGGCTTCACCGCCAGGACGATCACATCGGATTGGCCCAGCACCGTCGCGTTGTCCGGCGCCGTCGTTCCGCCGGTTTCCTGCTCGAATCGCTGCAGCGCCAACTCACTGACATCGCTGGCGACGATTGCCTTTGCCGCGGTGAAACCCGTGCTGATCAGACCGCGTGCGAGCGCGGTCGCCATCCGGCCGGAACCAATAAATCCAATTCTGACAGGGGATGAGGGCATCGGTGCGTCTCCAGGCGAGTTCTTACTTGTGTGGACGATTGTGGCGGTCCGGAGACTGTGACACAATCTTGAAGTACGTCGGAGTGGGCGAACTGCCCACCGCAGGATCCGATCGCTTTTGAGGACCCGTTTTCGTGCTTGAACTTTTTGACCAGATTCACGACGCGTGCGAGCACATCCGGGCGCGCTGGAATCAGACGCCGCATGCGGGAATCATTCTGGGGACGGGCCTGGGCAGTCTGGTGAAGCAGATCGACGTCCAGGCCGCAATTGATTATGCGGAAATCCCCCACTTCCCGAAGTCGACGGCCATCAGTCATGCCGGCCGACTGGTCTGCGGCCAGTTGGCAGGGCTCCCCGTCATGGCGATGGAAGGGCGGTTCCACATGTACGAGGGGTACGCGCTCAAACAGATCACACTACCCGTCCGTGTGTTCAAAGCACTTGGGGCGGAGCTTTTGGTCGTCTCCAATGCCGTGGGGGGAATGAACCCGTTTCACAAGCAGGGAGATATTGTGGTCATTGACGACCACATCAACCTGATGGGCGACAATCCGCTGATCGGTATCAACGACGATCGACTGGGGCCGCGATTTCCCGATATGAGCGCCCCCTACGACCAGGAACTCGGCGATGCGGCACTGGCGATCGCCCGCCGACTGGACATCGTCGCCCATCGCGGCGTGCTGGTCGCCGTGGCGGGACCAAATCTTGAAACTCGGGCCGAGTACCGCTTTCTCCGGGCCATCGGTGCGGATATCGTCGGGATGTCGACCGTGCCGGAGGTGATCGTGGCGGTCCACGCCGGATTGCGCACCGTCGGGTTTTCGATTGTGACCGACATGTGTCTACCGGATGCGCTCAAGCCGGCTGTTGTCGAAGAGATCATCGCCGTCGCCAATGAGGCGGAGCCGCGGTTGACGAAACTCGTTACAGGTGTGCTCGAGTACGAACACTCACGCCTGGCCCGCGACGG
>JAHBXU010000793.1 GCA_019636315.1 Planctomycetaceae bacterium
AACGGGATGCTAGGCACGGTCGATCATGTCGAGCCGGGCCGCATCATCGCCACGCTGGACGGCCGAGGCGGCGATAGCGTTTCCGTCCCGATGGGCGACTATCAGGCGATCGACCACGGCTATGCGACGACGATTCACAAAAATCAAGGTGCGACGGTCGATCGGTCCTATGTGATGGCGTCGGGGACGATGGACCGGCATCTAACCTATGTCGCCATGACCCGGCATCGTGACGGGGTGCAGCTCTACGCGGCACAGGACGAGTTCACCAATGCCGGCCGGCTGGTCGAGCATGGGGCCGCGCCCTATGAGCATGACCCGCAGAAGTCCGACAGCTATTTCGTGACGCTGGAAAACGACAAGGGCGAGCAGCGCACCCTATGGGGCGTCGATCTTGAGCGGGCCATGAAGGAGGCCGCGCCGGAGATCGGGGAGAAGATCGGCCTACAGCATGAGGGTTCCACCCCCGTCACCTTGCCCGATGGGACGCAGACGCACCGGAACACATGGAAGGTTCAGGACGCCGGCGAGCTGGCCTATAGCCAGCTAGAACGCCGCCTGTCCCGGTCGGGCGTGAAGGAAACCACGCTCGATTATACAAGCGACTTTGCCGAGCGGCGCGGGATCGCGGAGCAAATGGGCGTCCGCAGCGAAATCGAGATTCCGGCCGAGCGCGCGGCCGGGCTACGTGCGGAGCGGGAGTCGACGGCCGAGCGGCACCCCGCCGAGCGGGGACGCATCGAGGACCGCGCGCCGAGATCCTCGCAAAAAGTCCGCGCGGATCTCGCGCAGGATCTTCGTGCAGATCCGCGCGAGGATCTCGCCGGCGATCGACAGCAGCGCCGCAATCCGTTCGAGGGCCTGAAACTCGGGCGCGGCGCGGCGGCCGAGAGCCGCGAGCCAGACCGCGCCGGCGAGGACGGCCCGCAGATCGACCAGAAACGGCCGCAGCAGGCCGAGAAGCAGCGGCGCGGTATGTTTGCCGGCCTCAAGCTCAATGCGCGCCCTGCGCCCTCACAGGAGCGCGGCGAGGCATCGCGGATGCAGCGACAGCCGGAAAGGGAAGGGAGCTTGCGGCAGGCGCCTGCGCAAGACCGGCTGGCCGAGCGGGCGCGGGGGCAGTCGCCGCTTGAGCAAGCCGTTGACCGCTATTCGCGGGCCTATCAGTCGATCGACCAGCACCGGCGCGAGGGCCTGCCGGTCCTCGACATGCAGCGGCAGGAAATGGGCGATGCCGGCCAGCAGCTCGACCAGGTGCGCGACGGCATGAAAGACTTGATGCGCTCGACCCTGCAAAACGACCCGGCGACAGTGCGCGCCATGACCGAGCTTTCCGGCCGGGAGCGTGTCGCGCATGTTATCGACGGGATGAAGCGCGAAAACGCGGCGCTGCAAGACCCAAATATCAGGGCCGAGCGGTTCGTTGAACGCTGGCAGGAGCTACAGGGCCAGCGCCGGCAGCTTCGCGGCTGGCAGCACGACGAGGCGCGCGGCAAGGTCGAAAGCCAGATGAACGGCATGACCAAGAGCCTTGAGCGTGACCCGCAGGTAGATTCCATCCTGCGCAATCGCCGGCAGGAACTTGGAATCGGGCAGGAGCTTCGCCGGGGCCAGACCATTGCCCGCGAGCTGCAAGACGAAATGACACGCGGCCACCGGCTTAGCCGGGGCATCGGCATGGAAAGGTAGGCACGGAGAACATGGCGGAGCTGGACGACGACAGGGACGGAATCGAGCCTGAAGCACTGGACGAGGACGCCGGCGACCCGGCCGCCGCGTTCGACGCGCTACGGCGCACGATCGAGACGCAGGGCGAGCAGATCGGTGCGGAAATGAAGGTCATGCGGCGCGGGCTGGAAGCGGCTTTCGATCAGCTCGAAAAGATCGAGCCGGCGCAGGACTACAAGCCCCAGCTCGCCCAGCTCGTGCAGGCGCTCGACAATGTTGCGGAGCGGATGCACGGCGTAGAGCAATCGCCTATTCTCCGGCAGGGTGCGACACACTATGCGGCGCTCCTCGAGCGCAGCGGCGAGGCCCTGATACGCACCGCCGCGCAGCAGCTCGAGCGGCAGGCGTCCGACCTCGAGCGCGCCGGCCGCAATCTTTCGGCGCACGTCGCCAGCGCGCGGGAGCGCGATCGGCAAAATTGGTGGCTTGTCGTCGCCTTCGCTGTCGGCCTGCTCGCCGGCGCGCTGGTGATGCTGTTCCTTCCGCGCGTGTTGCCGTTCTCGGCCGCGCCGCGTGTCGCCAGCGTCGTCATGGGCGAAAGGCCGTGGCAGGCCGGTATGAGCCTCATGGCGTTCGGCAGCCCGGAAGCATGGCAGCGCGTGGCCTCGGCCGACCAGCTCCTTGAAGCGAACAGGGAGGCGGTAGCGGCTTGTTGGGAGGCCGCGCGCACGGCCGGCGCGGATCAGCGTTGCACCATCACCGTGAAAGCGCCGGGACAATAGATTCCTGCCCCGGTATGAAGTTCAGAAGGCGAACTTAGCCTGGCCTTTGTCTTCGACAGGGCGCAGCCGTGCATAGGCGAGAAGATCAGCGATCGAGCCGCCCTTGTCCCGCCAGCCATAGAAGGTGTCTTCCCCGAGAAGGACATAGTGCCATTCGGAATCGCTACGCTCTTCCGGAGGAAGGGCGTTGATCCGGTCGCACCATGCAACGGCGGCCCTGCGCTTGCGCAGCACGTTCGGGCTGGTGAGCTGGCCTTGTGCCTTTGTTTCCACCAGATAAATCGCGCCGCCTGCT
>JAHBXU010000794.1 GCA_019636315.1 Planctomycetaceae bacterium
TTTCCGCCAGGAGTGCGGACGTCTGCTCGGCCCGCGACCGCCAGATGATGTTGCGTCCGGCGGGGGTGTTCCAATCCTTGCCGACCTTCTCCAACCATGCCGCAAGCCGCGCGTTCCAGTGGCCGTCGGCGCCGATGCCGAGCGCCTCCAGTTCCCAGCGGTCGGCGGGGTTGTGATGCTGCGCGATCTGCGCCCAGAGCGTATCCGCGTTCTTTGATTCACGTCCGCGAAGCATCATGAGCAGTTCGCGCCGCAACGTCGGTGAGCGATCGACTCCCTGCGGATGGATCGTTCCCGAGAATTCGCTTTGGCGGAGGGCGCGAATCGCCACGCCTCGTAATTCGTCGGTGAACTCGTCGCCGGGCTTGAGAGGATTCAACATCGCCAACTGTCCGGCTTCGTTCTCCAGCTGACAAAGCACCCACTGTGCACGGGCCCGCATGCGTTGATTCGGATCGGTGCGGAACATGGCGTCGAGCGCCGGAACCGCTTCGTCCCCCATGCTGTGCAGGGCGGTCCACCCCAGGTAGCGCGTCGCCAGATTGGGCGAACGGAGCGCGGCAATTGCGCCGTCGACGGTGGAGACGTCCACGGCGGGCGATTGATAGGACGCCGCGGCGTCCCCCTTGGGGGTGATGCGAAACAGCCGCCCACGGTCGATGTCCTGCATGCGGTGTCCGCCGACCCCCGGATCGTACCAGTCGGCGACGATCAGCGATCCGTCCGGTGCGACGCAAACGTCCGATGGCCGGAACCACTTGTCCCGCGTCCCCTCCAGGACATTCACGATCTCCGCCGTGAAACCAGCGCCGCTGGGCTTCACCGGATAACAGCGAACGATGTTCGGTCCAGCGTCGCAGTGAATGATCTGATTGCGGAACACTTCCGGGAGGAGATCGCCTTCGTACAGGCAGATGCCGGTCGGTGAACCGCCGCCGGTTTGCAACAGGTTCGGGACGACTCCCGGATCGTTCAGGTGCCAGTGACGCTCGGGGATCGTCTCCTCCCACCCGGTGCGCGGCTCGCGCCAGCCGGCCCCGGTCAGTTCGTCCTTGTATCCATAGTTGCCGAACTCCATCACGTCGTTGATGCGCACGCCCTGATTGCCGTCATCGTCATTGTCCGATTGCCACATGCGGCCGAACGAGTCGACACACACTTCCCAGTTGTTGCGGAAGTTCCAGGCGAGCGTCTCAAACTCGCTTCCGTCGAGATTGCAGCGAAAGACCATCCCTTCCTGATACGGCTGCCGCTGATCGTTCACGAGGTTGCCCGCTTTGTCGACAATCGGATCTCCGTCTTTATCGCAGATCTGCTTTCCTGCGTTGCCAAAATTGAAGTACAGCTTGCCGTCCGGCCCAAAGACGAACGCATGGATCCCGTGATCGTGCTGCGATCCGCTGATGCCGGTGAACAGCACCTCCTTGCGGTCCGCCTTCAAATCGCCATCGTCGTCGATCAGAAAGAACACCTGGTCGAGCGCGGAGATGATTGCACGGGTCCCCTTGCCGTCGGCAGTGGGGAGCACACAGATCCCGTGGGCCGAGTCGACGTCGTGCCCCTCATAGAAAACCGTGGTCTTGTCGGCCTGCCCGTCTCCGTCGGCATCCTCTATGATCAGGATGCGGTCGCCGTCTTTGGCCCGATCACCGATGATGTCCGCATTGCGGAACGCCCGGTAGTTGACGGCTTCACACACCCACACGCGGCCCAGGTGGTCGATATCGATGTTGGCCGGGTTGTGCAGCAGGGGCTCGCCGGCGAACAGCGTCACTTGCAACTGATCATGCACATCGAGTTGCGAGAGCGCATCGTCGAGCGAGCGACTCTCCTGAGCGGGGGAGTCGAGGAATGCGACCGGATAGGTCATTGTGCCCGAATCGCCATGGGGCGTGCGGCGTGGATGCAATTGTGATTGCCTCCGAGGCCGCTTTTCATCCAGGTTGGATTTGATCTCGTCTTCGCCGGGGGCTGCCGACGGGACGCCGTCCGCGGGGACCTCCGCTCCTGCGGTCCACAGGATGGCGTTCAGCACGATCTTGCGAAAGTCGTCCTGCTGCCAGTTCACGTGCCGGTGTCCGCCGGTGAAGCCGAACCCGCGCCCGCCGCCCGGCCGCTCGTACGCCCAGGCGACATGTTGCGGCTCTTTGCGCTGCAGCACCGCCTCGCGCACGAAGGGATTTCCGGAATGCGGTCCGTCTTCGCGGTTCAGCGACTCGCGTGGCGGAAGGTCCGTCAGAATCGGGGTGACGCCTTTCATCCCCGGTTGAAACCGCATGTGATAGTACCACTCGTCATTCACCTCGAACGGCTGCACGCCGCGCGTGATGGGATGGTCCGGCAGTTTCTGAAAGTTGGCCGTCCAGTGCGGGTTAACCGACCAGTGCTTCTCAAAGTATCCGCCGATCCACTTCAGGAAATGGTCGCCCGTATTCCCGGGCGGCGTCTCGACCGCATAATGGATGCAGACTAATCCGACCCCCTTCTGCGCCAACGAATCAAACTCTTCCAGATGCTCGTTCAGCGGATGACCATCCCCGCCGTCGCAGTAGCTGACAACCGTATCGACATTGTCGAACGCGGTCGGATCGGCCGGCCAGCGGCCCGAGTACACGGTGGCGATGACGGGCACGCCATGTTCTTCCCGGGCGGCGTTAAGCCGCCGGGCCAGGAGCAGGCATCCGGCCCGATGTTCGTGATCCCCGGGTCCGTGACTGGGAGTACCGGCGAGGAACACCACC
>JAHBXU010000795.1 GCA_019636315.1 Planctomycetaceae bacterium
GTTCAGCACGATCACCCGATGCCCGGAGGTCTGGAACAAGAGGGCGGTGATCGCCAACGTGATCAGCACCAGAATCATTTCCAGGACGCGCTGGTTTTTGGACTCGTTCATCGTTCACAGGTTGCGAAAGTGTTGTGTCACACTCGGCTCAGCGAAGTCCGCATTGTGCGTGCGGGTTCGAAATCGGGAGCGCAAGGGAATTGAATCTTACGGTGCGTGGCGATCCGGGATGGCAAGGGAATGTTGATTCATTCGATCGTTCCTCCGGCCACGGTCGTCAGTGCGTTTCGAATCGCCTGCAAGGTTTCCAGGGAGGCCCGGCCCGCAGGAATCCGACTGGTCTTCGTCAGCACATCCGTGAGACACTGCTCCTGTTCCGGTGTCAGTTTGTCGGAAACTCCGGCTGGTACGGGGTCCGTGACGCTTTCCGCCAGGGCCGCATGCATGGCCGAACATTCGGACAGCCGCGTTCCCACGTCCCGAAACTGCTCGTGAATCGACAGAAAGACCTCGACCAGTTGCGGGTCAAACTGCTTGCCGGATTCTGCACGGATGATGTCCACGCACCGATCGTGCGGATAGGCTTCCTTGTAGATCCTTCGAGAGGCCAATGCGTCGTAGACGTCGGCAATCGCCACGATGCGCGCTGAGAGCGGGATCTCCTCTTCCATCAGGCCGACGGGATAACCGGCGCCGTCCCAGCGTTCGTGATGGCAGTAGGCGATCTCCCGGGCCATTTCCAGAAAATTGCTGTTGCCCAGTTGCTGCTCGATCTGACTGATGCATTCGCCTCCCAGGACGGGATGAATCTGCATACGAAACCGTTCCTCATCGCTCAGCCGCCCCGGCTTCAGGAGGACGGCGTCCTCGACGCCGACCTTGCCAATATCGTGTAGCGCCGAGCTGATGCCGATCGTCCGCACGAAGGACGGTGTCACGACCTCACGGTAACGGGGGTCGCGCCGCAATGCAGCGGCCAGCCGCGTGGCGTACAGGGCGATCCGTTCCAGGTGATGTCCCGTGTCCGGGTCCCGTGATTCCGCAAGCTTGGCCAATCCAAAAATGACGGCGTCGCGCGTCCGAAGCAGTTCCTTGGACTGCAGCAGATTCTCCTCATGCGACTGAAGTTCCCGCTGCTGATGCTCGGTGGAGATTCTTGAGAAGACGAGTGCTGCGACGATGGATTGCAACACGCAGGCCCACACAAATCCCAGGAGGCGGCTCGTTGTCAGCGAACTGAGCAGGGCCTCCACGGTCAATGGATCGGCTTCTGATTGTGCTGCATCGTTCAATCGCAATGTCTTCCCGCCCGCGGCAGACTGCTGCGACGAGTTCCACCGAGCGTTGGCCAGCAGGAATTGATCCTGAACCCACAGGCTGAACGCGAGACCAGCCGCCTGAGCAACCATCAACAGGATCAGGAGACGGAGTTGACGCGTCATGGCGGCACTTAGCGAACGGCACGCAGTCGATGGAAGTCGGAGAGTTCTTCGTCTGCTGCTCGAGGCCCGTCGGGCGGTCCCGGAATTCGTCACGCAGGACGTCCTGGCCGCACTGTTGTTGAAGGATCTTGTTGAAAGATGAAGATGAAACCGAAGCGTGGAGATGACGAAAGAGATATGCGGCGCCGCGTCCGACGTTTCACACGCCCTTCAGGGAGTGTGACGTCGCAGGCAACTCTCCATCACAAGATGAGGCGACCGACGGTCCTTTCCGGCCGGCGCCGCAAGCTGGCGCGGCGCGTTTCACGGGCCGCTTTGCTGCGGAGCCTGCTGACAGGCGACATCACAACCCTAGGCTACGGCTGGTTTCGTGCATCGGGGCGATGCGGCATTCTCGGAATCGTGTTTCCGGCTGTCGCGATTGAAACGGGTGTCGCGGTTATTCCGCAGCAACGTGTCGTCACGATGATGCCGGATTGAGGGATCGCAACCCGATCTGGACGGACGCTGCAAACTCACCTGTCCATTGGCGGCGTGCGCGCGTATGATGCCCGTTCATCAATCATGTCAGCTCCCCATCCCCATCCTGATCCCGCAAATCGTCGGCTGCCGCCCCAAGGGCTGCGCGTCGACGGCACGCGTTTCTGGGTCATTCACCGCCGCCGTGAGTTCGGGCCGTTCGATTATGAATGGAGTCATGACCTCGGCGGGCTCACTTTGCTCTATCAGGGGCAGAAGTTCGGCGAAATCTGCAGCCAGGAGGAACTCTTCGCCGATCTGGCGGAGTTCCGATTGCCGATGCCTGTCGTCAAAGTGGCGACCGTAACTCTCGGATGTGTGCTGTACGGCATCTATTGCGGACTCACTCCCATGCAGCGCCGAGAGTTGCTTGTTCTGCGCTTGCAGGAGTATGGGTATGCCGACTTTCTCCCGCCGCGGTCCGAGTCCTCCCGGACCTGAGTCCGTGTCGCCGCAGTTCGGCAGATTGAACTGAACTCACGGGAAGCATTGCGCTCGGTCCACCGCGACTGCGTGAGCATGCGGCTGGGTCGAAAATCCGTGACCCGAAGCGTCAGCGAGGGCGCTTCGTCACGTTGATTTCACCTTCTTAGCGCCTTCGCCCGATGACATCGACCCGGTGCGAATGCCGCGTTCCGTGTCGCATTCGTTTGCGTTGTCGCGCAACGACTCCGCAATGAGTGCAGGCCGGTGCGCTGAGTTTCAGCGAGCACAGGCCGTCTTTTTGCGGGGGCGTTTCAGTTGTAACACACGGTGCGTCAAGTGGATGTGGCGATG
>JAHBXU010000796.1 GCA_019636315.1 Planctomycetaceae bacterium
CTTTTCTCGACGACGCACTCAAACGCGGAGCCTGTGCCTGCATCGCACAACAGGATCGAATCACAAACGACCATTCCCAGATTATCAGCGTCCCTGAGACGCGAACCGCTCTGGCGGACTTTGCACGCTGGCATCGCAAACGGCAAGACGCCCTGATTATTGGAGTGACCGGCAGCGTCGGAAAGACAACCACGCGGCATCTGCTGCACACGATCCTCAGCCGGCAGTATGCCGGAGTTCAAAGTCCACACAACTTCAACAACGAAATCGGCGTTCCCTTGAGCCTGCTGGAAATCACACCGACGGACGAGTTCGCCGTGCTGGAACTGGGAGCTTCCCGGCTCGGCGATGTGCGGACCTTGTGTGATATGGCACAACCGGAAGTCGGCATCCTCACGCACATCGCACCGGCTCACCTGGATGAGTTCGGCGATCTGGACACGATTACGCGGACGAAAGGCGAACTGCTGGAGGCCTTGCCAGCGAGCGGGTTCGCCGTGCTGAACGGTGATGATGACCGCGTGCGGCAACTTGTCCCGCGGGCGTCCTGCCGGACGATGCTGGTCGGGGAACGACCGCAGAACGATTTTGTCGCCAGCCGCGTGTCCACCACAAACACTGAGCTGACGTTTCGCGTCGAAGGTTGTGACTACACGCTGCCGGCTGTGGGGCGTCATCATCTGACGTCCGCGCTGGCCGCATACGCCGTGGCCCGGGAGGTGGGACTCTCCCGGACTGACATCGAACAGGGTTTCGCCGCGTTCCAGCCGGCCGAGGGGCGATGCCGTCCCCTCTCCATCGGCGAATGGACGGTGATTGACGACACGTATAACGCGAATCCACGATCAATGCAGGCGGCCTGTCAGGTGCTCTGTCACTGGCAGGGCCGCGGACAGCGAATTCTGATTGCAGGCGACATGCGGGCGTTGGGCCCGCAGTCTGAAACGTTTCATCGGCAACTTGGTGAACAAGTGGCCGCCGCAGGAATCGATCGGCTGCTCGTGTGCGGCAAGGATGCCCACCTCGTGGCCGAACGAGCCCATGCCGCCGGAATGGATGCCGGCCGCATCGGCGCCTGTGTCGACACGGAGACGCTCACGTTGCTGCTGGACATGTGGCTGACTCCCGGCGACGTTCTGCTGGTGAAAGGGTCACGGGACATGCACATGGAACGTGTGATTGAACAAATCAAGCGGCTGGCGGCCGAGCGCGCGAAGCCTTCACCCTTCCCTCGCCGTGCAGTCGCATAAGACAACAGGTTTCGGAGACGAACGGTGCCCTCACCAGCCGCCGTCTTCTTCATCGGTCAACTCAAACACCTCGTATCGCGGCGGGTTCTGCTGTGTGCCTAGGATTTGCGGGAATTCGAAGCACCGTCAACATGCGTCTCTGACGGAAGCAATCAGGCATTGGGCGCAAGTGATTCTCTGGGTCGATCACTCCAATCGCCGCTTCACAGTAGAACCCGACTATACCGGGTGCCGGGAGCATCGCCTCCCGGCACCCGCGGAACACAAGCGAATCGCCGGTCGGGCATAGCGATCAGCAATCGCCTCCGGTCCTCTCGCGACTCCTTCGTGGCTCTTCCCTAATCCCTACTCGCCATTCCCTGCGTCCGTGCTTCTTTGGCTCTTCCATCATCTGGCGCCGCTTCAACAGCAAATGTCGCAGCATGCGGCGGGCGATTCGCGGGTGTTCCTCACGGCACGGACGGCCCTGGCGGCTGTGACCTCCTTTCTGGCGGCCATCCTGCTGGGACCGGCCGCTATTCGCTGGCTCAAGGGCCGGGCGCGGGAACGGATCGACAGTGCCTCGTCGAAGCTCAACGAATTGCACGCCGGCAAATCCGAGACACCCACGATGGGCGGACTGTTCATCGTCGCGTCGATCGTGGCCGCCGTCCTGTTGTGCGGCGATCTCACGAGCACCTATGTGCAGGTCGGATTGTTCGTCGCCGTCGGCTTCTGCCTGTTGGGAGCGATCGACGACTGGATCAAGCTGACAACGACCCGGCGAGGTTTGACCGTCAAACAGAAGCTGGCCGCTCAGCTCGTACTCGCATTCGCGGCCGGGGCCTGGTTGTTCCTCGAGCAACAAACCAAGCCGCGAGGGCTCGAACTGAACTGGCCGTTGGGAAACTACGGCCTGTGGTTGGGAAGTGCCTTCATTCCGTGGAGCATGCTGGTCCTGGTCGGCAGTTCCAACGGCGTCAACCTGACCGACGGTCTGGACGGTCTGGCGAGCGGATGCATGATCTTCGCCGGGACAGCGTTTGTGGCCCTGACGTATCTGGCCGGCCATGTCGTCATGGCCGACTACCTCAGCATCCCATACATCGCCGGCAGCGGCGAGATGAGCATTGTCGTCGGAGCGATGGTCGGAGCCATGCTGGGCTTCCTGTGGTTCAATTGTCATCCGGCCCAGGTCTTCATGGGCGACACGGGTTCGCTCCCCCTCGGGGCCCTGCTGGGGCTGGCGGCGCTCGTGACACGACAGGAAGTATTGCTCGTCCTGATCGGCGGGGTATTTGTCATCGAAACCTTGAGCGTGATTGCTCAGGTGGGGTGGTTCAAACTCACGGGCAGCCGACTGATCGCGTGCAGTCCGTTGCATAATCACTTCCTGTTTCAGGGACAACACGAACATAAAATTGTGGTGCGATTCTGGATCGGCTCGGCCTTGCTGGCGCTGTCAGCGGTGGCCAGCCTGAAGATCCACTGAATCGGTCGCCA
>JAHBXU010000797.1 GCA_019636315.1 Planctomycetaceae bacterium
GTGTAAATCCCCTCGGCGGAAATTTCTCCGGGGCCGTCGATCGAAAACGTCACCTCGCCGGGCTCCGCCAATCGCAGGTATTGTCCGGCCGCGTTAAACAGACGCACCTGATATGGCTGCTTTTCAGACGGCTCGAGCAACGCTTCCACGGGGACGATTTGAACCTGGGCCGGCGTCTGATCGTCGGCCTTGGGCCGTTCCGGGAGCTCCAATGTGACGGCTTCGCCTTGTGGCTCCGCATCCGCAAATCCGACGCAATAGAGTCCGGAGCTGATGGGAATATACAGGCGACCATCGGCGGCGATGATCGACGCATCAGACGATCCCTTGAGCCGCATCTTGTGCAGAACATCGACGCCGCCCTGGCCATCCGGCTTCAGTGTGTACCAGACGCAATTCTCGGTAATCGTGTAGATTTTGCCGTCTGCATACAGCGGGCTGCTGCGCTGTACGCTGCCAAGGCGCTCTTCACCGACTTCCTGACCGGTCTCCGAATCGAGGATGCGCAGCTTGGCGCGATCATCAATCACATAGAGCCGTCCGTCGATCTCCAACGGGGTGCTGCGGCCGACAAACATCTCCAGATTTCGCCACTGGGCACCACTCTGGGTAATATCGCCGGACTGCGTGGCGTCGAGGGCGAACAAGGCTCCCATGCGTGTGGAGTCAATGTTTTCTTCGGAGTGCCCGCAGAAGACGCGCTCTCCGACGACCAGCGGCGTCAAATTGATGCCGTGATTGGACGCCTTGTACTTCCACAGGCTCTTTCCGGTCCGGGGCTGAAACGCGTGGATGGAGCCGTCTCCCGCGCCAAAGACCATCGCCAACTCGCCGTCGAAAGACCCCAGAATGGGAGCACTATACGTGGTGTCCTTGGGGAACAGGTCGGTACTTGTGAACCAGACCGGTTGTCCATTTCGCTGATCGAAGGCAATGAACCGGTGCGCCGGCTTGGCCATGTCGCCCCAGCCGATGACCACGGCCGAAACGATCACGTTATTCTCGTGCACGATGGGGAAGTTCGTTCGGCCGCCGTACGTGCTGAGCAGACCATACTCTTCGTGGAGCGAATGTTCCCATTGAATCTCACCCGTGCGGGCGTCGAGGCAGCGGAACAGTCCGCAGACGCCGAGTGCGAAGACTTTGCCCGACTCAGAATCACCCACGACGGACGACCAGCCGATGCGTTCCGCAGGCACATCCGAGAGATAGACGGGGAACATGACTTCCCACTTTGTTTCGCCGGTTGCCGCGTCGAGGCAGACAAGCTTTTCGCTGTCTTCATCTGTGCCCGCGCCGTGTCTCACGAGCGTATAGAGCAGCCCGTCGATCACAATGGGCGTCGATCGCGTTCCGAGATCCTCGCGGAACCAGATCAGATTGCTGCCTTCGCCCCCTTTGGGATCCCACTTGTCCGGCAGATTCGTGAGCGGGGAGTGCCCGTTCATTTGCGGGCCGCGCCAATAGGGCCAGTCGAATTCGCCTGCGGCAGCAAACTCCGACCACAGCCATGTGACACTGACAGCCAGCACGCAGAAACGAACGAGTCGGGTCATCTTCAACTCTCGCCGAGGGTTGGTCGCGGCTCAACGTCCAAGCCGCAGGAGAAGGCGGGGAGGGTCAGGCGGGCCGGGCAGAGCACCCGCGCGGCCCGTGCACGTAACCATATCGCAGACACCAACTGGAGACAAGGATCGCATTTCTGAGAGCGCAGCAAACAGCCCGCGTCGAGGGGAGCGGCGCGGGCTGGATCGCGGTGTTGACGGACACCACGCAGACGCAGGGATCAGAGGTTCGATCCGGCGTCTTCCGGTGTTCCCAGATCGGACTGCTGATCCGCGTCGGTCGCGGCCGGGGGCGTCGGAGCGGAGCTCTCCTTGGCACAGCCGAGCAGGCCAAACGGCATCGCCAACACTGCGGCCACAGTGACCGCCGTCGAAAACTGCTTAACAAAACGCATCGATCGTGATCTCCTCAGAGGGACATGCCTGGAATTGGGAAATCATTCCTGCGCGGATGTGAGATTCCCATTCTGAGTCCGTATTGTGAGCGAGGACGGTTGGTGTTGCAACCGTCAAATGTGCGATTCGTCGACATCATCCGCAGCCACGCGGTCGGGACCGGTACGATGCCACTTCGGCGACAGGGACGTCGCCCCCGACTGTGCGGGTTGCGGTCAGTTTGCGGACATTGTCCGTTCTTCACGCCCGCCCGCCGAATCATCGCCGATCGGCCGCATTGGAGGTGGAACTCATGGTTGTGCTCTCCCGGTTTGCTTTCGACGACGAATGGAATCATCACCTCACCCCGCTGGAAGATGACGAACTCGACTTTGAAGACCCACTTCTGGAATCGCCGCAAGCGCATTCCATATCACCACCGCATGACGCACGGAATGCAGGGCCAGACGCGAGGGTCGACGCACGCCTGCCGCGCGAAAACCTGAACGAGCGCAGGCGCGCTGCATGAACGGTTCGTTCATTCGTCAGGGAGGGTCCTCGTCGAAAGCCAATCCGCCGTTCATGGTGTCCGCCTTGGAGCACTTGATCACGAGTTGGCCCCACTTCTCACTCCCGCAGCATCAGAGCGGGAAGGACAACGCGTCGTGGAGACGATGGAGAAGAGAATCCAGCCCCCGAGGTGACTCGCAATCTCGCTCGCTGCGACGCCGAACGATGTTCGCGTCGACTGTCAATTGCCCTTCAACATGTCGAAAGGATCCGTACG
>JAHBXU010000798.1 GCA_019636315.1 Planctomycetaceae bacterium
GAGTACGGTCAATGCTCGGATTGTTATTTAGGAAGTTGACGAGTTGCTCTGCCTTTCGAAATTTCGCCACACGCGAGAACGCGAAGAACTTAGATGCGAGCGATCTGTCTGTTGTGAGGGCCTTAAGATCAAGAACCAACTCGAAAACGGTTCGTGCGGCCGAATTCGCAAGTTGGAAGTGAGCGGGATCGTCGAGTTTGGCAAGCGATCGTAGAAGGAGTGAGATTCGACAGAAAGTAGCTGCAAGAGCTTGCTCGGTTTCCGACATGCCGACCTGTCCCCCAACCACAGGGTAAACGGTGTGCTCGATAAACGTGTTAAGGCTTTGCGTACCCTTAACGAATGCTGCCGCCTGTTCTTCCGGTGACAACGAGGTCACGTCGGCTGCTTCGATGACCTCAAAGGGCATTGGATCGCTCATGTTGACTCCTCGGTAACCGTTCACGGGTTGGGAATTGGTCTTCCCAAGAATTGAGGAATTTGCGACATCACGTGCATGTCGCTGGAGATCACAGAAGACCTGATTGCTCGTCAATCGCCTGAGGCGCAGGCGGTCATTCGTCTGTTGCTGGCGCAGGTGGCTGAGTTGAAGTGGCAGGTGACAGAACTCAAGGCGGAGGTCGCCACGCTCAAGGCGGAACTGGCCGCCGCTCGCAAGACCCCGCAGAACTCCTCGCTCCCGCCGAGCACACAGCATCCGCATGGCAAGCCGCCGCGGACGGAACCGAAGTCGAAACGCAACCGTGGCGGTCAGCCGGGGCATCAGAAGTGCCAGCGGCCGCTGATCCCGACCGAGGAATGCACCGCCGTCGTCCCCGTTCAGCCCCAGGAGTGTCGCCGTTGCGGCACGCAGCTCGACGGCAGCGATCCCGACCCGTTGCGACATCAGGTCTGGGAACTCCCCGAGATCCAACCGCTGGTCACTGAATATCAACGCCATCGGCTGACGTGTCCCTGTTGCGGCGAGACGACGTGCGCCCCCTTGCCTCCCGGCGTGCCGACGGGTCAGTCGGGACCGCGGCTGGTGGCGTTTGTCGCCCTGCTGATGGCCTACTTTCGGCAGAGCAAACGCCGTACGGCATTGTTCGTCACATCGATCCTGAACATCCCCTGCTGCCCGTCCTTGACGGTGAAACATCAACAGCTCGCCACGCAGGCACTGCGGCCGGGCTATGAGGAACTCATCGCGGCCCTGCCGACGCAGCCGCATTTGCATGGCGATGAATCGCCCACGAAAGAAGGCTCGATCAAAGCCTGGCTGTGGACGTTCGTGGCCCGGAGCTTCACGGTCTTTGCCCTCCGCGGCAGCCGCGCCGCCACAACCCTCAGCGAACTCCTGGGCGAGAACTTCACCGGCGTGATGAGTTGCGATCGGGCGAAAATGTACTGGCAGTGCGGCAACTTGCAGTGGTGCTGGGCCCATCTGAAACGGGACTTCCAGGCACTGGTCGATCACTCCGATCCGCAGGTGCAGCGTCTGGGCCGCGACTTGCTGCGACCGACGCAGGAACTGTTCCGTCACTGGACGCGCTGTCGCGACGGCACCCTCACCCGTGCGGAATTTCAATGCCTGATGCAACCGATCCGCCGCGCGATCGAGAACTTGCTGCTGCGCGGCTACGGGACGGCCGTCGACGGGATGTGCCGGGAACTGTACGAGCATCGGGCCTGGTTGTGGATGTTCCTCGAGGTGGACGGCGTCGCGCCGACAAACAATGCGGCCGAGCGGAGCTTGCGTCACGCCGTGATCTGGCGGAAACTGAGCTTCGGCACGCAGAGCGCGGCCGGGAGCCGGTTCGTGGAGACGCTGCTGAGCGTGATCGAGACCTGCCGACAACAGCACAGAAACGTGTTCGAGCATGTCACCCGATCCGTTCAGGCACACTTCCACAGCCAGAAAGCACCCTCGCTCCTCCCCGGGGCGTGAACGGTTACACTCCATCGGCAGATAGCCTGCCAGACGGCCACGAGTACAGATATCAGTCAGAGCCTTATAGCTTTTGGCGTCGTTGCGATATGTGGAGTCTAGCTTAGCCGCATGGATCAACGGCGGAGCATTGAGCAAGCGATAATGAATCAGCCGATCGGACAATGGCCAATAGTCTCGATGCTGTTGGATGATCGCCCGAACCGCCATCAGGAACGGCATTTTGGCGTCGGTGATCTCCGCACGTCGCTTGACGTCGCGAAGGTCGATCATATCGACGTCGATAGCACTCCGAGCCTCACGATGCGACACCAGTTCGGCATACGCGTCGTCCGGATTGATCGCGAGCAGCTCCTCGCGCAGCTTCTCATCGTAGCTCTTATCACGTTGCCGATTATGCTCTCGGAGAGCGATAACGAAAGCGTCGATATCATCACTCCGTCGCATCTCGACGATCCGCACCGGCACCGTGGCGAGTCCAGCCAATCGAGCCGCCGCGTATCGCCTGTGGCCTGAGAGTATGAACCGGTCGGCCGATATGACGAGCGGTTCCAGTATGCCGTTCTGCCTGATACTGTCGGCAAGTGCGATGATCTCCGAGTCCGTCGAGACGATCGGACGATAGAGCGTATCGTTCTCCGGAGATGGAGTTATTTCGTCAATCGGCATTTCGGAAACGCCGAGTTTCTGTTTTGCATTCTTAGTGGTTTTGCGTATCATACTGTCACTCTGGTTTTTCGCCGGCCTGCGGATGTGTCGTCCGCAGGCTTCTTTTGTTGATGGATCGCCTCAGACGTA
>JAHBXU010000799.1 GCA_019636315.1 Planctomycetaceae bacterium
GCAAGGGCGTCACCGTGTGCAACACACGCGGCGAGGCGATTCATGCGATTCGGGAAACGATGGTGCAACGCGCCTACGGCGACGCGGGCCGGCAAATTCTGGTTGAAGAGCGGCTCGTCGGCCAGGAGGTGAGCATTCTGGCACTCGTGGACGGGCGGACGATCGTCACCCTGGAAGCGTCGCAGGACCATAAGGCCGCGCATGATGGCGACCAGGGACCGAACACCGGCGGGATGGGCGCTTACAGTCCGGCCCCGTTCGCCACGCCCGAACTCATGGACGCCATCATTCAGAAGGTCCTGATACCGACCGTGCATACGATGCGGAAACGCGGGACCGAGTTTCGCGGCATTCTTTACGCCGGCATCATGCTGACGGCGCAAGGCCCGAAGGTGCTGGAATTCAACGTCCGCTTTGGCGATCCCGAAGCGCAGCCCGTGCTGATGCGCCTCAAGACGGATTTGTTTGACCTGCTGCAAGCGGTCGCTGCGGGTCGCCTGTCCGAGTTCCCCGAGCTCGAATGGGACGACCGTTCGGCTGTTTGCGTGGTCATGGCGTCGCAAGGATACCCGGGAAGTTACACCAAAGGGCACCCGATTCGCGGATTGGAGGACGCTGCGGAGTTGCCGGATACGAAGGTCTTTCACGCTGGAACCGTGCGTCATGCCGGGCAGGTGGTGACGGACGGCGGCCGGGTGCTGGGCGTGACGGCACTGGGGGCCGACATCACAGCGGCAAAAAAGCGCGCCTATGAGGCGGTCAAATGCATCCGTTGGGAGGGTGCCTGGTGTCGAAAGGATATCTCCGACAAAGCGCGGCTCATGCCGCCCGAATGAACGGGAGAGACGGCGATGTCCAGAGATCCTTTCGAGATGCTCCGAGAAGCCGTACGGCGATCTCCGGAGAACATTCCGCTGCGGCTCCATCTGGCCGAGTCGCTCCTGCAGCAGAATCGAGCCGCCGAGGCTGAGCAGGAGTACCGTGCCGCCTTGTCGATGGCGCCGCATGACGCTTCGTTGAAAGTCGGACTGGCGAGAGCCTTCGCAACACAGCAAAAGGACAGCGAGGCCGCCGTCGTCATTGAAGAACTCCTCAAGCACCGCGACGTGCCGGCCGAAGCGTACTTCCTCAGCGCAAAACTGCACTTTCGTGCGGGGGACGTGGAGCGCGCCGTCGCGCACTACAAAGCCGCCGTTGAAGACGATCCCTCGGTCGCCGATGAAGAATTTGCCGAGCGGTTGGGGATCACCGAAGAGGACGACGACTTTGACGATGAGTTCGGCGAGATCGTCGATGGACGGATGCGCGTTCCCTGGGAAGATCCGGGCGAAGTGCGGGAACTGGCCCTCGAACGTCCCAGCATCCGCTTCAGCGACGTCGGAGGGATGGAGTCGCTGAAAGAAGAGATCCGGCTCAAGATCATCTACCCGCTGCAGCATGCCGAAATGTTCGCCGCCTATGGCAAGTCGATCGGCGGCGGCATCCTCATGTACGGAGCGCCCGGTTGCGGCAAGACGCACCTGGCACGGGCCACGGCTGGAGAGATCAACGCCGGGTTCCTGTCCGTCGGCATCAACGATGTGCTCGATATGTGGATTGGCAACAGCGAGCGCAATCTGCACGGGATTTTCGAGCAGGCCCGACGTGCCAAGCCCTGCGTGCTGTTCTTTGACGAAGTTGATGCACTCGGTGCGCGACGCTCCGACATGCGGACCAGCGGCGGGCGACATCTCATCAATCAGTTCCTGGCGGAATTCGACGGCATCAACGCCGCGAATGAAGGGCTGTTAATTCTCGCGGCGACCAACGCCCCCTGGCATCTGGACCCGGCTTTCCGGCGCCCGGGCCGCTTCGATCGCGTGCTGTTTGTTCCTCCGCCAGACGGACCCGCGCGCGAGGACATCCTCAAGATCCTCTGCCACGAAAAACCGACCGAAGAAATCGATTACCGCCAGGTGGCCAAAAAGACGGACAAGTTCTCCGGCGCCGACTTGAAGGCTGTCGTTGACCGCGCCATCGAAGCCAAACTACAGGAAGCCATGAAAGCGGGCGCTCTCAAGAAGCTCACCACGAAGGATCTCCTGCAAGCGGCCAAACAACACCGTCCCACGACCGATGAGTGGTTCGCCACCGCAAGAAACCACGCCCTCTACGCCAACCAGGGCGGCGTCTATGACGACATCCTGAAGTACCTCAAAATCTGACGCTGCCGAAAGCCAAACAACGCATGCCGCCCCGACGTATGGATCATTGATCCTCGTCCGGGCAGGCGAACACACCAACGAATTATCCAGTCGACTTCCCCATGACCGCCCATCTCGCTCGCGGACATCTGCTGCTGCAACAGTCGCGTCCGCAGCAGGCCATTGAAGAGTACCAGCAGCACTTGCTGGAGGAGCCGAACGACCCGCTGGCTCACGCTCACTTGGCGCTCTGTTTGAGTGAACTGAAACAGTACAACGCGGCCAGCGAACACGCCTCGCAGGCGATTGGACTGGCCCCCGACGAGGGATTTCCGCACTTTGTCGCCGCGCACATCTTTGCCAGCCGCAACCGGCTAGATCAGGCGCAGCAGGCCATCGACCGTGCGATCACCTGCGATCCGCACATTCCGTCGTACTTTTATCTGCGAGGAGTCATCGCCGGCGAACAGCACCGCTGGGAAGACGCCCTCAAGAATGCCGACGCCGGCCTGGCGATCGATCCGGAAGAAACCGACTGCCT
>JAHBXU010000008.1 GCA_019636315.1 Planctomycetaceae bacterium
CGATCGACGTCGACGATACGCGGCTGTCAGTCCATACGGCGGCCTATGGTCCGCGGCTCGAAGTCACACCGGTTTCGAAAGAGACGCCCGTCGATTCGGGATCGTAATTGTGAGTTGAACGCGCGCAATCGCTCCGCAGCGATGCGCGTATCGCCGGGACGTACGACGCGCATCACGACTCGTCCACCGAAAGGAGTTCGCGCAAGCGGTTGTCGTCCGGGTACGGATGTCCCAGGTGCTGGCGGAAGGCTTCGCCATAGGCAGCGCCGATTTCCGCGCCCCGTTTGGCGCTCCAGCGACGGCAGCTTTCGAGGTATTCGTCCATGCCGTGCTGGGCGCGGAGCCATGCCCGCTGACTGTCATGGCAGGCCAACATCTGCAGCTTGAGGTCGAAAGTGGAGCTGATGTCGACGACGAAGTCGTATGGCACGGGCTGACCGAACCAGTCCACGCCTTCCAGCGGGTCGACGTAGTACAAGTGCGGGATGTGCGCGAGGGGGGGCGCGGGGTCCCATTGCTGTGTCTTGAAGTTGGGAACCGAAGCGCAGAAACACGCGTCACGGACGAGGCGACTGGTGACTTCGTGGTCCGTCATGTAGTCCACCGGCGGCGCGGTGATCACGATCTCCGGTCGGGCCTTGCGGACGAGTTCGGTCACCCGGCGGCGGCCGTCGGCATCGACGTCAAAGGCGACGTCCTTGAACTCGCCGCACAGGTAGTCGGCCCCCAGCAGATCAGCCGCAGATTGAGCTTCCTGCCGACGAATCGCGGAGATCTCCTCCGGTCCCAATTCGGCACTGCCGCAGTCGCCGGCCGTCATGGTGACCATGACCACAGGGCAGCCCTTCTGCCTTAAGAGGGCCAAAGTCCCCGCGCACTGGAACTCAATGTCGTCCGGATGAGCGTGAATCGCAAGAATTCGAGGTGAAGGACTCGCATCGGGCATTGAAATTCTCGCGGTCGATTTGTCAGACTAGAAACAGTTGGGCCGAGCACACTCCCGGTGCGCCACCCGAGGGCCGGCTTGTGAATTCCGGCGTGCCGTCCGACTCGGACGTCGCGGGTACGCGTCAGACGCGTCCCGCACCAGTTCTGGAACTTGGACGGTGGCCAAATGCAGCCATCAATTCAGCGAACGAGACTACATGACGGACACACCCCTGTCGACGGCGGAGCCTGGGACTCCCATCAGCTCACTTCCCCTGGGTCAGCGGATCGCGAAAACGCGCGTCCCCACACTGCGTTTTGAATCGTCCGAAGGCACCGGTCACTATGTGGCGCAGCTCATTGCGCGGCTCCTGCGTCAGCGCAACCAGGCGGATAAGCCGACTGTCCTCGGGCTGGCCACCGGCTCGACGCCCATCGGCGTCTATCGCGAGTTGATTCGCCTCCATCGGGAGGAAGGGCTCGACTTCTCACGGGTCGTCACGTTCAATCTCGACGAATACTGGCCCATGTCCGAAGAGTCGATCCACTCCTATCGCCGGTGGATGCGCGAGAACTTCTTCGATCATGTGAACGTCGCGCAGGCCAACATTCATATACCGCGCGGCGACCTTCCCCGACGATCGGTCGACACGTTCTGCGAAGAGTACGAGCAGGCGATTGAAGAGGCGGGCGGAATCGACATCCAGTTGCTGGGCGTCGGGCGAACCGGCCATATCGGGTTCAACGAACCGGGTAGCTCCCGCGACAGTCGCACGCGGCTGATCACACTCGATCCAGTCACCCGCAAGGATGCGGCGAGCGGATTCTACGGCGAGGAGAACGTCCCGCTGCGGGCCATCACCATGGGCGTTGGGACGATTCTTTCGGCGCGGCAGGTCATCTGCATGGCGCTCGGAGAGCACAAAGCGGCCGTGGTGCGGCAGGCCGTTGAAGAACGGCCGACCGACCGCATCGTGGCCATTTTTCTGCAAACGCACCCGGACACCCAGTTCGTCCTCGACGCCGCCGCTGCAGCCGATCTGACCGCGATCCGTACACCCTGGACAGTGGAAACCGTGAACTGGACTCCCCTGCTGGAGCGGCAAGCCGTCATCTGGCTCGCACAGAAAGCCGGGAAGCCGATTCTCAAACTGGAAGCCCGAGACTTCCACGAGCACCATCTGGCGGACCTCGTGGAAGTACGAACGGGACTGGTGCAGGACGTGTCAGCGTGTGTTCGACGGGGCTGATGAACACGCTCTGCCCGCAACCGACGGCTCGACGGCCGTCCGGTCGGCGGTAGTGGAACGGTGTTTCGCCTATGCTCGGGCGCGCAACGGCGGCGGGGTGGCTCATGGGGGACAATCGGTCAGCGCACGCACCGGCGGCGGTGATGCGGCCGGGATGCGGCAAACGATGGGAGACGGCCCGCATGGATTGCGGCCGAGCCGCGCGTTCGCTGCACTCGAAAGCCCTTCTGCCAAATCCGACCCGCTCAGCGTCATCGTTTTCAGCCCCCACCCGGACGACGACGTCATCTCGATGGGCGGCACGCTCATCACGCTGGCCGACCAGGGACACGATGTGCATGTGGCCTATATGACAAGCGGCAACATCGCCGTTTTCGATCACGATGCCCTGCGGCACATCGATTACGTGAGCGAGTTCCTCGAACTCTTCGGACTGCAGACGGCACACAGCCTGTCACTCGAAGGCCATCTGAGAAACGCGATCGCCCGGCGAAAAGGGGCGAACTCGACGACGCGGACATCCTCAAGGTCAACGCTCGTCCGGCAACGGAAGCTGTTCTGCGGCTGTGACCGCGGGCGTCCTCGCCGAGAAATGCCATTCTCCTCAACCTGCCCTTCCATCGCACCGGGCAGGTGCGGAAGAACCCCATCGGGCAGGAGGACGTGGACATCATCACGCGGCTCATGACGGAACTCACCCCGGCACAGATTTACGTCGCCGGGGACCTGTCCGACCTGCACGGGACGCACCGCATAAAAGCCGAGGCCATCCTTGCGGGGCTGTCGACGTCGTGGCCGGCGAGGGAGGACCCCGAAGTCTGGCTAATGGCGCTGCGTGGTGGCAGGAATATTCGTACGATCGACCGCCGTGCCGCTCAATCCAGAAACCATGCTTCGCAAGAAGCTGGCGATTTTCGCACGAATTCGCAAAAGGACGCGGCCCTGTTTCCGGCCAATGATGGTTATGAGTTCTGGGTCCGCGCCGAGGAACGGACCAAGGAAACGGCCCGCATCTACAATGCCCTCGGCCTGCCGGAGTTCCACGCATTGGAGAGCTTCAAACGCTACGACGGCATGCTGGGATGAGAGTATACGTCTTAAGCCGCATCAAACATGCGACTGACCGAGAACACGATAACAGCCAGGATGATGGGAAGATCGTAACCCGACGCGTCAGCGAAGGACGGAACAGGGGCATCTCCCTATCTCGCCCTTCCCTCACGCGTTGAGCATCTGCCAGTTCTCAAACTCATTGCCAAGAGCTTCAAAAGAGACCGACATCACGATGTCCGATGCAATGGAGCAAGAACCTCTGCTGCATGTCGTGCTCTATCAGCCGGACATTCCTCAGAACGCGGGCAATATCGGCCGGAGTTGCGTGGCGGTGGGGGCCAAGCTGTGGTTTGTGCGGCCGCTGGGGTTTCGGCTGGACGACCGCTACCTCCGCCGCGCCGGGTGTTTGATTATCGGCACTTCGTCGACTGGGAGGCCGTCGACGACTGGCAGCAGCTGACGACACGGCTCGGTCGCCGCATGTGCGCTGCTGACGAAGTTCGCCCAACAACGATTGGTCTGGGAGGCCGACTTCGAGCGGTGACGCTGGTCTTCGGCAGCGAAACCCGCGGCCTGCCCGCGAGAGTCTCCGCGAAGAACACTCCCTGGCTGCCTCAAGCCCCCATGCGGGAAGAAATCCGCAGCTCCGAATCTGGCCAGCAACCGTCAACAACCGTGCTCTACGAAGGTACGGCAGTTGGGGGCCTGTGACGTAGCAGCATCGACTGAACGGCCGAAGACAGCAAGGGGGCGGTGTTCGTCTACGGGGAACCACCAGAGTTTTGGGGGCTCGCCGATTTCACCGCCCCATGCCGCGGAGCGTCATCCATTATCGTGGCGTCCCCGACGGCTCTGCCGTCGAACGGTGGACGCTTTGGACCTACTCTCGGCGAGACAAACGTGCTGAACTGCCATCGACCGACGGCACAGCCGTCGGCTTGGGATTACATTGTGAGTCTGACGCGGGATGTGCTATCGGCGGGTGGCATTTGACGATCTGGGGCAAACTCGGTAGGATTCTGCCTTCGTTCGTAACCAAATTCCCTCGGTCACCTTACAGAGCGAGCCGGCTTCAGGGCTGAACCCATTTTGGGTCGGTTGAATCCAACCGCTGCCGCCGTGCTTGTCGCAGTGCAGGAGTTTCTCTCGTGGCGGATATTGTTGTTAAGGACATTCTGGAAGCGGGTGTGCACTTCGGTCACCGGACGAGCCGGTGGAACCCGAAGATGCGACAGTACATTTACGGGCGTCGCAATCAGATCCATATCATCGATCTGAAGGAAACGGTCCGCGGCTTGTTGCGGGCCAAGAAGTACCTCCATCGAGTCGCCGCGCAGGGGAGTCTGATCCTCTTTGTCGGCACCAAACGGCAAGCGGCGGCGGCGGTCCAGGAGGCGGCCGAGCAGACAGGAATGCCCTACTGCACCGAGCGGTGGCTCGGAGGAACGCTCACGAACTTCCGGACCATTCGTTCCCGACTGCGCCGGCTGGAAGAACTCGAAGAACTCGATAAGAGCGGCCAGTTGGCGACGTACTCCAAGAAGCAGCAGTCGCGTTTGCTGCGAGAGCTTCGGAAGATCAAACGTAACCTCGAGGGCATCCGCCATATGAACCGGTTGCCGGAGACGATCGTCCTGGTCGATCCGAACAAGGAACACAATTGCGTCAACGAAGCAAAGACGCTGGGGATTAAGGTCGTCGGTCTGCTGGATACGGACTGCGATCCGGATGACGTCGACCTGCCCATTCCCGGCAATGACGACAGCATCCGCTCGATCAAGATCATCCTGGACCATCTGGCGGAGGCCGTGGCCGCCGGCAAGTCGCTCCGTCCGCGGAAGCCGGACGAGGAGGGTCCGCAGCCGGAAGAGCCGAAGCCGGTTCCCAGCATCCGGTCGTGAACCGAGACACGCCCCGCCGTGTCTGATTACGATCATCCCGTCATCGACCGAATTCCTGCGTCGCGCCTTTTGCGCACGCGGCATCGGTCGACCGCACCCGTTTCCCACGCGATTCCCAGCGCATCGCGCCGAGATCCAAGAGGAGTTGACTGTCATGGCTGAGATCACAGCCGCCGCCGTTAAGGCGCTTCGTGAGAAAACCGACCTTCCCATGATGGAGTGCAAGAAAGCCCTTATGGCTGCAGAAGGCGATGAGGCCAAAGCGATCCAATACCTGCAGGAACAGGTCGGCAAAGTGATCGGCAAGCGGGCCGACAATGCGACCGATGAGGGCCGCATTTTCATCGCCACCAGTGCGGACGGCAACGAAGTCGCTGCGGTCGAACTCCTCTGCGAATCGGCTCCGGTCGCGGGGGGAGCGGACCTGGCCAAGTTCGGAAACGCTCTCGCCGAGCACCTGCTGAAAGGACCGGGCGCGAAGACGGCGGAGGAACTGCTTGCTCAGTCCCCCGACGGCGGAAAGACGTTTCAGCAGATCTACGAAGAGATGGTCAATAAGATCCGCGAGAAGATCGTCGTCGGCCGCCTCGCGAAAGCGCAGGGGACTGTCGGCACGTATGTGCACCACGACGGTAAGACGGGCGTGATCTTCGTAGCGGAAGGGACCGCCAAGGAACCATCCGTCCTGCGCGATGTCGCCATGCACATCGCGGCGATGAAGCCCGAAGTCGCCAACGTCGAGGATCTCGATCCCAGCGTCATCGAAGCAGCCCGCGAGCGGCTCACGGCGGAAGCCCGCGCGACGGGTAAGCCGGAGAACATCATCGGTAAAATCGTTGACGGCCGGTTGAACATGTTCTACCGCGATGAGGCAGGGGTTCTCGCCGAACAGCCGTTCGCCAAGGACGACACGAAATCCGTGCGGCAGTTCCTGGCCGAATCCGGCTTGAAAGCCAAGTCGTTTATTGTCTGGGTGCTGGGGAAGTAGCGGTCGAACGATAACCGGGCGGCTTTCACTCCTCACACAAAGTCCTGGATCCCAAACTCCGGTTTGGGATCCAGCGTGTGCAGGACAGGTTCGTGAAGCAGAGTTTCGCGACGTACGGGTCCAGATTGGTGTTTGGAACGGTACGGTCGTGTTTCAGGGGCAGAACGCTCGCGGAAAGATGGGAATCCAGCGATGACTGATCAACCGACTCCCACTTTCAAACCGGCCTACCGCCGCGTGGTGCTTAAGCTGAGTGGCGAAAGCTTCTGTCGCGAACGAGTCATGGCATCAGCATGACCGAAGTCGCCCACATTTCGCGGCAGGTCACAGTTGTTCCGGAGTCGAACTTGCCATCGTGTGCGGCGGCGGGAACATTCTAGTGCGGCAAGGAGTTCTCCGCCGTCAGCCAGGCGATCGCTCCGGCCACGGCCCATTACATGGGCATGCTGGCGACGGTGATTAACGGCCTCGCCCTGCAGGACGCTCTGGAAAATGAGGGCGTGCCGACGCGGCTTCTCTCGGCAATCCGAATGGAAGGCGTGGCCGAACCGTTCATTCGTCGCCGCTGCGTGCGGCACCTGGAGAAGGGCCGTGTGGTCATTCTGGCCGCCGGGACCGGCAGTCCGTTCGTCACGACCGACACAGCCGCCGCTCTCCGCTCGCGAGAAATTGAAGCCGAGATTCTGCTGAAGGCGACCCGCGTCGACGGTGTGTACTCTGAGGATCCAGAGAAGAACCCGCATGCCGTGCGGTACTCGGACATGACGTTCCAGGATGTGCTGCGACAAGGGCTCCAGGTGATGGATGCACAGGCCATTCATCACTGCATGGAGCACGGCATCCCGATCATGGTGTTCAACTTCCAGCGGGACGGCAACATCCGCCGCGCCATCGCCGGCGAACGAATCGGCACACTCGTGCACGCGCAAGACTGACGCGGCATCAGGAGTTCCGTCGACCGCACGCCAGTGCCGGACCGATTTCGGATCGCGTCCGATGAAATCGAGTGGTGCGGTTACATCGGAAATGCCGATTCTTCAAGTGGGGGCAAATCAAACGTTGCCGCGGGATTCATCTCCCGCGGCAACGTTTCTCTCATCTGCGGGCCTCCACTTCGAGGGAAGTCGCTCCATCCGGAGAGGCTTTTCGATGCGATCGGAGCGCGTGCTGCCGATCACCGCCGGGTGTCGTCTCCCGAGCGCGCTCGGCCGATTTGTCTGCGGGGGCACTGCAGGGGGACTGCATGATCCGTGTGCTGCTGACAGGAACAGTTGCGCGAAGTATTCGCCTCTGCGGCGTGCTCTTGCTGGGTTTCCTCGTTCAGGAAGCGTCTTCGGACGATTCCGCCACTCGCAAGAGCGTGCGACCCGCCCGGGAACTCCCGTTCGACGACATCGAAATGGGTCTCGAACGGACCATCGACCCCTTCCCCTTTGTCCACTCACCCACGACGAAAAAGCTCGTGCTGGTAGGGGCCGAAATCGACGCACACGCCGATCAGCCTCACGTGGCTCAAGTGGAAAAGGGAACTTCCTCCCGTAAAGCCCGCAAGACGGCTGCCGACGAATTGCCGCAGCAACACCTTAATCAACAGCAACGGCAGGCCGTTGCAGAAGTGCTGAACTCGGTGAGCGTCTTCCGACGATTACCGGCCTTTCAGTGTCAACTGGACCCACGGGTCCATGATTACTTCATTCAGCATCCGGACGTCGCAGCGAGCATCTGGCGGGCCATGGCCATCTCCTGCCTGCAAATGACGCAGCAGCACGCGTCGCAGTACAACATTGACACTCTCGATGGAACGACCGGAGTCGTCCAGGTGCTCTATCAGTCACGTGAGAGTTGCCTGGTGCAGTGCGACGGAATGTTCAAGAGTCCGTACCTCAAGGACGCAATTCAGGCCAAGGCGCTGATGCACTTGAAGACCGGTTTCAGTTCCGATCAGGAGGGGCGGATTTACGCGACTCACCAGGCGGACCTGTTTGTCTCCTTCCCTTCACAGAAGGTGGAAACGATCGCCAAGTTGATCTCCCCCGTCAGTAATTCCATCATCGACCGTAACTTCCAGGAGATCAGTCTGTTCATCCACGTCATGTGGCTCGCGATGACCAAGCAGCCCGGCTGGGTCGAACAGATTGCGGGACGCCTCGAAGGCGTGGCTCCACAGCGTAAGGAAGAACTCATCAAGCTGACGGCGGAAGTGTATGTGACGAATCAAACCGAGCTCCGTAAGCGGACCGGGCTTCCGGTCTCCGCCGAATCGGTGCGCCCCGCGCGCGAATCCCGCCCCTTGCGGAGCGCAGCTTCACCTCCGATTGACGTCACACGCTGAGGCACGCTGTCACTCGTTATGCTTCGGGTGCGGCGACGGCCGCACGAGTCTTTGCCGGTCGTTCGTCAATGCGGCGATCGATCCCGCATGCGATGACGATTTCGCGGTCGCAGCAGGAACCCGATAATGCACAGCGGAATCAGCAGGATAAGAAAAATCCGGGGCCGGCTCACAAACAGAAGGCCGGCCAGCAGGACGATCAGGAGCGTCTGAGGCGAAACATTCGTCCAGGCCGCCTCACGTCCGCGGCTGGGGAGCGCGATCCAGAACGCGCCCGTCACCAGTCCGACCCGGAGAAATGCCGCGCTCCACATGTTCGCATAAGAATCCACGACCATAATCACCAGGCCGGCCACTAGGCAGGCTGCGGAGATCATTCCCAGCAGCGTGCGATTCACCGGTACGGATTGTTCGGACATGCGTTCCGATTCTTGCCAAGGCGTTGGAGTAAGCCGATCTCATTCCTGTGCGCTGGTCTGCGTCAGACGCTCGACAGGCGAACGCCGGTTGCCTCTAAAACAGAATCATTTGTCACCCGGTGCGTCGACGCCAACGACGGCGCCACGCTTCTGGCGATGCATCTCATGATCATATGCCCAGTGATCACCGCCGGGGCTTTCGCGGAACGTCATGGCTCCCTGCTCTCAGGCGATGAGCCCGGTTTTGGACGATCGATCAGCACCAGGATACGGGGCGATCTGGCCGTTCCTGCCGAATGACCTGCCCGGCGGGGTTCTCGGGCTGTAGTTCGGATGGTTGCCGGGAACTCCATTGGACGCACCCGGACAGTTCTTGTATAAGCCGGCCGCCCCCCGGTGGGAAGGGTTAATTGCACTCGCCCCCCTGCCCTTCTCACCTCGCTCACGATCCTGCGTCCGTGCATGCGCCACCACGTCGCGAAGCCGAATGCCTTGCGCCGGAAGATCGCCTGCTTGCTGATGGCGATCTTCCTCTCGGGGTGCGCGCATCGCGTTGCCGTCACGGCGTGGAAACCAGCCGCGATTGACGTCGGCGGTCTGGAGAATCTGGCCCTGCTCGAGTTTAGTGGACCACAGGGGCCGCGCGTCGCCGCCGCCTTGGAATCTCGCCTCTGGGACAATGGATTTTACGCCGTCGTGGATCATCACGACTCCAGGACCATTCGCTGGGCGTCGGCGACCGATGGCGGCGGTCGCGTTTTCTCGCTGGACGATCTGCAAGCCGCGCGGTCGGCCGGAATCGACGGCATGTTGTACGGTAAAGTCCTCGAATACAAGTGCGAGGATCTGCCAATGCCAACGGAGGATCGATTCGCGCTCTCTTCCTTGGCGCGCAATCGGACAAAGGAGAAGACGGACGTTCATCCGGCCGCGGCAGGCAAGGTCCGCCGTGAAGCCGTCGTGACGGTGGAATTCCGTTTGGTCGACGTTCAATCAGGCGCCCTGCGTGTGTCACGGCAGATACGGCACACGGCATCCGTATTGGTGAATGGTCGTGAGGCGCCTGGACAGGCGCCCGCCGACTTATTGCACACATTGACGTGCCGCTGCGTCGATGAATTCATCTGCGATCTTGCGCCCCACAAAGTGACGGAACCGATGCGATTGGCGTCACCCGTTCTGTTCGAGGGTGGTTTCACGCTCGTTCAGAACGGGAACGAGTTTGCGATTCGGAACCGCTGGGATGAGGCCATTGCGGCTTGGGAACAGGCGATCGCCGCGCATCCGGAAAACGACGCGGCCTTGTTCAACCTGGCGCTCGCGCACGCCCATCGCCAGCAGTTCAGCCGCGCGGAAACGTATGCCATTCGCGCTCGAAACGTGCAGCAGAAAGTGGAGTACGAAGAGGGGCTGCAGTGGATTCGTCAGCAGGCCTCAGCCTACGATCAAACGCTTCAGCAACGTCGTGACGTGACGACATTCAGCCTGTCGGACGACGGCCCGAGTTGGTCGCCAGGACTCGTCGCCCCAAATCGCCCGACACGGCGACAGCACGATAACTGATCCGGCGGAGTCGTGCTGCCGGATGTTGCGCCCCTCCGGGAACCTGCTCCAGTAACCCGGAGAATGTGCCAAGCGCAGGTTCGACATCCCATCGAAGTCCCTATGCTCGAAGGGAGCGCTTCGCTTACGCTTCGGGCGACAGGGAGCGATCCTGAACTCACATGAAACTTGCGCAGCGCTTCAATGCCACCCGTCCTGATGCTTCGAGCGGCGATGTCTGAGAGGACTCAGAAGTCAAACGCGAAACGCATGCCCGCTCCGTGAAACGTGCCGCCGGCGGCTCCGGCGGGAGCCGTGCGATCGGTATACACATAGTTCCACTGAAGTTTCATATTGGGATTGAGAAACCAGTTCAGCCCCAGGGTCACGTCCTGCAAGAATCCCCCGTCGATGCCGGCATCCTGCAGATCCAACTGGGAATACCGAGCGCCGACCTGCCAGGCGCCCGCACTGCGGCCCCAATGAAAATTCTTGTGCGGAATGACGCGGCCATACACACCGGCGGTGCGGTCATAGTCCCGATGCTCGCCGGTGAGGAAGTACAATGTCTCAACATACCAGCCGCGAAAGAACACCGTGCCTAAAGGCGCCCCGAGGACGGAAGAGACACCGTTGCCGACCGCATTCTGATTCCAGTTCGCTTCGTACTCCGCATTGACGAGCAACGGTCCACGCTGGGCGGAGAACTCGGCGACGAGCAACTGCTCGGTCTCCGCGGCGAACGCTCCTGTATTGACGAACACAGGATTGAGCGGTCCCGGCGGCCCGTTTCGCAATGATCCCCGCGACCGGTATTGCACCAACCCCTCGTTCGGATCACGAATACTGCCCGCAAGACCGACGTGGATCAGGTTGGCGCCGTGGCATTGTTCGTCATACAGCAGGAGATAGGTGGCGCGGCTTGTCCAGTTGTACTCCCCATCCCCCATCCCCCAGGCGAAGATATTCTGCACGTTCTTGAAGACGCCCGTGGCCCACGTGCCGTGCTGGTCGTCGAACGTGTCCCAGATCATGACGCCCGGCGAGAATCCATTGTTGAACGCTCCGTTGAATGCATCCTGATGGAATGACCGCTCGAGGAAGTTCAAATAACGACTGCTGTGCAAGTGATCGAATCCGATAGGATCTTTGAACTGTCCCACCTTCACATTGCCGACGAGCGGAACCTGTTTGAAATTCACCCACATGTCGGTGATCGCAGGGACGGAGAATGTGCTCCCTTCGGGGGGCGGCGTAATCCCCGGATCGACATTGCCCGTATTGACAAAGTCATATTCGCAGGCGAAGTCGATGAACTCATACATGGTTCCGTCGCTGCAACCGGCCCTGCCGCAGGTTGACGGAATCCGTGCCCAGTCCGCCGGCAAGCCGGTGAAGGCGGCTGCATCTCCTCAAGGAAGATGGCGTCGAACTGAGTGCGACCGCCACAACATGCACCCAACTTTTGTCACTCGATTGCAGTTCCATCCAGGTTCCACTTCGCCGACAGTTTGAGGGGACCTCGCCGGCCGGCGATGGATAACTTCCCCCGCCGGTTCAACGACGAACCTTCCTGTCCACGCGGCCGCCAGAAGCCGGTGAAGTTCTGCGACGTGTCCCACCGAGAATTGACGCGGGTGTCCGGGCGGTTGTCCCGTGAGGTAACTCGGTGTGTCCCAGCGGAAGGGGAGTCTTCAGCGCGCCGTCAACTGCCTGCGAAGAAAGCCATCTCCTCCACTCGGCATGTTGCTGCTCCAACGTCTCAAGGCGCGCTTCCAGTGTTTTGGGATCAGCCGCCATTGCAGGACTGAGGAGGCAACAAACGACAGCCAGTGAGCCTGCCCAGCAGATGAGTCTTCGCCAATTGCATCGAACCACAGATTGCACCTTCCGAGTCCCCCATCCTCCAGGTCGCGAATTGGCCCAGACCAGACGGTCGTCACGGCAAACCAATCGCGAGTATTTCCCGGTAAGAGACAGGCAGGAGTGCCCCCAATCACCGGCTGTAGACCATATTTTTGTTATCGGTCCGTGAACCTGGGCAAACTTGATCGATTCTGACGTTGATGCCGACGTCGCACACTCTTCAGGCAATGACGTTCGCCACGTCGACGATGATTGAGTGCGTTTGTTTTTGTCTGATCGACGCACGCATCCGGCGCTAAAAACTATGAAGAATTCACGCACCTCATATCGCAAGCCATTTACCCCCAATGTCTTGCTACCAAGACGTCGAGAACTACGCCTGATGTAACGGGCTCGTGAGCCGACCGGATGTTGATCAGAGCCCCAGCAGGCGAACGGTCGATTTGAGTGGTTGTGACGTCTTCCCGGGGCGTTTGTGACCAGAGCAATATGCTCACAGACTAAGCTCCACAAGCCGAATAAACAGGCATCTCATATCTCGCCGGAATCCCATGAATTACCGTAACAAATTTACACAAAATATGTTACGACTCACATTTCACCATGGGCCAGGAATTGGAATACAAATTGCACTGATGATTCCAATTCTCTGCCGTAACGTGACTTTCATCAGGGGCCAACGAGACGTCGGTTTCGGCCGCGGCTGCGAACACGGTGATTGCCACTGGCGGCGGCGTTCCAGTGCATTCGTGTCTCAACGTTGCCAGGAATCCGATCGCCGGATGTGTGAATCAAAGGGCCGAATCCTTGAACCCCAGTCAGCCAGGTGGAGCAGGCGGTGTGACGATTCATCTGCTCGATTCCGCAGAAGGCCATCCGATTCAAACCTGGCATTTTAAGGAGCAGTCTCGCGTCAACATCGGACGGTCGGGTGAGAACGACATCTGCATCACAGACGGCCGAGTTTCCCGACTGCACGTCGAGTTGCGACACTGCGAGAACCACTGGGAGTTGATCTCTCACGGCCGCAACGGCACGCTCGTCGGCGGCGTCGCAGCCGACAACCTGCCGCTTGTGAACGGCGATATTTTTCAACTGGGGCCGAGTGGTCCGACGTTTCGGTTTGCCGACGGGCAACAGCTTCCATCCGGTACGGCGACAATCTCCGCAGAAGACACCGAAAATCTGGATTTCCTGATGATTGACGAGCAGCTCCGCGCAGACGATGTGCGACAGATCGCCGAAACCGATGTGTTCCAGCGGTTGCAGCAGCAGGCACAGCAGATGAAACAGGATTCCGACGCTCGCGGTTGGAACACCTGACGCCGGAGCGACAGGCGCAGCGGTTCGGTCGGATTCGGGAGGCAATTCAGGGGGGAGGGAAACGGTTGGCCAAGATCGTGTCTGTGCATTCATTCCGGGGGGGAACCGGCAAGTCCAACACGACCGCCAATCTGGCCGTGCTCATCGCCCGCGCCGGCTATCGCGTTGCCATCGTCGATACGGACATTCAGTCGCCAGGCATCCATGTGCTCTTTCAGTTGGATGCCGACGAAATGCGCTATGCCCTGAATGACTATCTGTGGGGCAAGTGCGCCATCGAGGAGGCGGCCTATGACCTGACCTCTCGGGCCATCGGCACGGTCAGCGATGACGACGAACGTCCCCGCCTGTTTCTGATTCCGGCCAGCATCAAGTCCGGAGAGATCGGCCGCGTGCTGAAGGACGGCTACGACGTCGGACTGCTGAATGACGGTTTCAAAAAGCTGGTCCGCGAGCTCAAGCTCGACTTCCTCCTGATCGACACTCATCCCGGCGTCAACGAAGAGACGTTGATGTCGATTGTCATCTCGCATCGGCTGATTCTCGTGCTCCGTCCCGACAATCAGGATTTCCAGGGCACCTCCGTGACGCTCGAACTCGCGCGGCGGCTGGGCATGGACCATCCCTGGCTGATCGTAAACAAGATTCCGCCCGGCATGGATCGCGTGCGGCTCAAAGAGAAGATTGAAGATGCCTATCAGGCCAAGGTCGTGGCCATGCTGCCGCTGAATCATGAGATTGTGCGGCTCGCGAGCGCCGGGCTCTTCGTCAATCGCTTTCCGGACCATCCGTTTACGCGCGAGCTGGGACT
This sequence comes from Planctomycetaceae bacterium, assembly GCA_019636315.1. Taxonomy (GTDB): domain Bacteria; phylum Planctomycetota; class Planctomycetia; order Planctomycetales; family Planctomycetaceae; genus JAHBXU01. The sequence continues at coordinate 14,413 of JAHBXU010000008.1, forward strand.
CGTCGCCGCGGCCGCCGTGCAACCGTCTCCCCCCCTGTGATCGATGTCTCACGAACAGACGACCTCACTTGACGCGCTGCTGAGCCGCATGAAATCTGCGGCGGCGCCGTTCCGTGACACGCTTCGCGAAGTGTACGAGAGTTCCCGGCATCCCAACGACGGTCACGTCGCTGACTACATTCCCGAGCTGGCGCGCGCCGATCCGGAGTGGTTCGGCGTTTCGGTTGTCACGGTCGATGGCCAAACGTTCGATGTCGGCGAGAGCGACCAGGCGTTCACCATTCAGTCGGTCTCCAAGCCGTTCCTGTTCGGCTTGGCGCTGGAGCATCACGGACGCGAGCACGTCCTGTCGAAAATCGGCGTCCAACCGATCGGCGAAGCGTTCAATTCCATCACTCTGGACGAGGCGACGAACCGGCCGTTCAATCCGATGATTAACGCGGGCGCCATTGCTGCGGCCGACCTCGTACCGGGCGACGACTTCCCCGACCGTGTGCGGCGGATGCGGTCCATGTTTGGCCGCTATTGCGGCAAGGAAGTCTATATCGACAACTCCGTCTTCGCTTCCGAACGAGCCACAGGACACCGAAACCGCGCCATCGCTCACCTGATGATGAACTTTGGAATGGTCGACGGACCGCTCGAAGAGACGCTCGAACTGTACTTCCAGCAGTGCAGCGTCATTGTGACGGCCCGCGACCTGGCCGTGATGGCTGCCACGCTTGCCAATCGCGGCATCAACCCCCTCACAGGAGAACAGGCGATCGCCCCCGAATTTGTCAAGGACCTGCTCAGTGTGATGCACACCTGTGGGATGTACGATTACGCCGGGGAATGGGCCTACCGCCTGGGCGTGCCGGCGAAGAGCGGTGTGAGCGGCGGGATTCTCTGCGTCGTTCCCGGCCAAATTGGCATTGGCACGTTCTCTCCCAAGCTGGACGCCAAAGGTAACAGCGTCCGCGGGATTCGCGTCTGCCAGGAGATCGCCAACCGCTTCGGCCTCCACATCTTCGAGGCCGGCGACCGCACCAGTTCTCTCGCCGACGAGTTGACTCCCCCCCGCCCCGTCTGACGCAGTAATGCGGTAAGTCCGCGTCACTCCCAGTCTTCGATTCGTCGCGGCCAATCCTGCTTCAGCAGCCGTGAGAGGGAGCGGTCGGCGAGGACATGGCCGTGGGTCTGGCACACGGCGCAATAGTTCGTTTCGTTGTCGGCATAGCGGATGCGCTGGATGGGGGAGCCGCAGTTGGGGCACGGCAGTCCATAGCGTCCGTGGGCGGCCATTTCAGGGCGGAAGGCGGTGACCTTCTCGGGAAATCCGTCGCCCGCTTGTTCGTGTAGGCACGTGATCCACGCACGAAGCGTCTCCTGTGTCGCGGTGAAGAGATGGAGGCTTCTTCGTCCGTGATCTTCTGGGTGAGCGCGATGGGTGACAGCCGCGCGGCGTGCAGGATCTCGTCCGAGTACGCATTTCCGATGCCGGCGAACAGCCGCGGGTTGGTGAGCGCCCTTTTGAGCGTGTGATTCGACAAGCGAAGCGCGGCGAGAAATTGGTCTGCAGTCGCGTCAAGTGGCTCGAGCCCGCCGGGGTTGTGCACAGCGAGATTCTCCGTTCGGACCACGTGCAGCGAAGCCCGCTTCTTCGTTCCCGCTTCCGTCAACGTGAGCGCGCCTGTGGAGAAATCGAACGCGGCCAGCCCGCCCTTGCCGCCGGGAATCTTCACTCCCGGTGCCTTCCAGTGGAGCCGGCTGGCGATCATCAAATGCAGCACGAGCCACAGATCGCCATCGAGCCGATGGCAATCCGCTTACCCAAGCGGTGAAATACCACCTCACGGCCCAGCCGCGGCTTCGAGCGGCGGATCGAATAAAGTGCAAGCAGGAACGGCGACGCCACTCGCACGTCTTCGAGCGTGTGCCCCAAGATTCGTAACTCAAGGGCGTCGATATAGGCCGTGATATCGGGAAGCTCGGGCAAGGACCGTCGTTCGATCAAGATGCCTGATGGCGCCGCCGCATTCCATGGTCCTGGCTCCCAAACCCGCCAATGGCACTGGAGCGCTGAGCACTATCGCGGTTGGTACAGGCATCGCAATCCGATCAGAACGCTCCCGCACTGCAATCAACGGTCGGCCGGGTGAAGTCCCGACCTCGCTGCATCGGATACTGACCATCGAACGAGGCGTCTCGCGCTTCGTTGTGTCAGACCCAGTTGCCTCGACGCCGTATCCGGTAGCCGATGCCGGTCAACCCACCGACTGCAAAGAGGATCATTGAGGACGGCTCCGGCACCGGATTCTGGGCATCGGTCTGCAGGACGAGCTGTCGTGTGATCCCCGCGTCTCCCGTTGCGCCGAACATCCACTCCGATTGTGCATTGCCCAACGTGGTGAGGCTTCCGCCGACAATCCAGTGGCCGCTGGCCGCATTCAGACTCGCGAGCGCGTTGGCGTTGAGAGTGATGGAAACGATCGTGTTGTTGTCAGCCGCCGAGACGATCTTTGAACCATAGCTCAGGCCGTCTCCAAGGTCAGCGAAGATCGCCATCCCTGTGGGATCACCCAGACTGCGTCCCGCATCCAGAGCGGCACTCGAGGCGAGGACCTCGAAGAGGGTATAGGTCTCGGTTGGATCGTTGCTCTGAAACCCTTCAATGTCAGGATTGAACAGACGGAGCTCTGCGCCGATGATTGTGTCTGTGAGACCACTTAGATCAAAGACAAACCAGTTTCGAAACTGAAGAGTGCTACCGCCGTCTCCAACAATATAGTTGGTGCGTCCCTCTTCATGGTGACCATTGTGCTGATGCCAGCCGGAGTTAATGGCGTCGAGCGTGATGAAAGCCGCCTGCGCGGTTGTTCCCGCGCCAAGGAACAGCATGGCGGCGACGGCGTTGGCCAATGAACGCATTGTGAGATGTCCTTGGATGCCGGGGGAACGAAAATCATTCCGCCAGTCTAAGGACCGCCAAAGCGACAGCAATCTCCCTGTTCAGGGAGCTCGCGTTCGCAACCTCACACGTCCCGCTCCAGGATCGGCCAGAGGCGGCGACACCGTGCGAGCAACTCACCTCGGCTTGACACGCCGAAATGCCGGTGCAGACGCTTGACGTGGTCGTGCACCGCATGCACACCAACGCCTGTGCGCATGGCTGCCTGTTTTTCGCTATCCCCTTCGAGCAGGCACTTGAGAGTCCCTCTAAGACGCAGCGGCAACTCGGAGATGGACGGCGCATCCAGGGACTCCAGTTTGCTTCCGAGATGTCGACGGACCTCGCTACTGATCAAGTCCAGTACGTTTCGATCCCGTTGCGTAAACCTCCGGTCGCCGACGTCACGTTGCCCAACCAGCAGCAGGAAGCGGCATTCATCCACCAGCGAGAACGAGAAAACCACGTCATCGAGATGAGCCGCCTCTCGAAACGACTGTACCAGCGAGGCACGATTCCAGGTCGAATCGTCCACAAAATCGCGGCGAACAGCCGTGATGGCTGCCGGACGTGTTTCTGCGATCTTCGCCGAAATCGGGTTCTCTTCCGGCCGTCCCGTCGAGACCCATTGATCGTACGGCCGTCGTTCTTTCGACGAAGCCCATCCGACGTCGCCAAAAGTGCGGACCATCGCTGCACGATCGAAATCCGTCCTCAGGTCAGCGCGACCGCCAATCGCAACTTTACATCGAAGCTCTCTGTTGATGCCTTCCAGGAGCAACGTCCTCCAAGCCACTGGGTCGGCGCCCACCTCACAACATTCGCCAACAAGATCGAAGACATCTCGGATTCTGGCCAGGGGGAGCCGCGAAGATCTGGACATCACTACTGTCGATTGGGATTCAACGATCGATATCTCCCGCCCCCTCAGCTTACTCGAACAACATCGCCGGCACCATACGATTTCGGCGACTTATTGAGGTCTTGCTTCATGGTCCGGGACTCACCTTGTGCGTGCCTTCACCACGTGCACACGTCGCCTGTCTCACAACTCCCGCACTTCCTGACGGTATCGTAGACCTTAAGGGGGGGGCGCTCGTCGTCGCCTGCCGGTCGCGATGATCGTCTGCGACGAGTACCGTCTCGTTGCTGGCGTTCTTCAAACGTCCGAAGTAGCGTAGGCTGCATCAGGCACCGAAGCCCCGTCGACGACGACTTGGCCCTTGCTGGGATTCGCCTCTCCACGATCCTGGCCGACGTCGCGACGTCAGCCCTTCGTTCCTTTTTCATTGTTCAACAGCGTTTCTGATGATCCTCTATAAGAGCAGGAGCGTTTCCTTGACAACCAATCACTGGATGCGGACTGCCGGACCTTGGATGCCCCTCGTATGGGCGTCCCTCGTCTGTTGCGGATGGGCGGAAGAAACGCCTGTCGTCACCACTCTGCGTGAGGGCAACATGGTTGTCCACACTGTCCGGTCTGAGTTTCAATCCGGGGAGACGGAGATTCGTGTGTTGTTGCCGGAACGATTAGACACTGGCGAGAAACTGCCCGTACTCTATTTGCTGCCGGTGGAGAAGCAGGGGGAACATCGGTTTGGAGAGGGAATGCGCGAGGCGCAGCAGCTTGATCTGGCCAACAAGTACCGGACGATCTGCGTGGCCCCGGCGTTCTCTCACCTGCCGTGGTATGCGGATCATCCGACCGATCCGGAGATTCGTCAGGAATCGTATCTGCTCGACATCGTGGTCCCGCTGGTGGACCGCACCTATCCGACAATCGCGAAGCCGGAAGGGCGGCTGCTGGTGGGATTCAGCAAGTCGGGTTGTGGGGCGGTCAGCCTGTTGTTGCGGCATCCAGACGTCTTTGGGAAGGCGGCCGCGTGGGACGCGCCGCTCATGATGGAGACACCCGCGCGGTATCGGTCCGGCGAGATCTATGGCACACAGGAAAACTTCGAGAAGTATCGCATGACGTCGTTGCTGCGGAAACACGGGACGGAACTCGGACCGGGCCGGCGGCTGATTCTCACCAGCTATGATGCGTTTCGCGAGGATCACAACTCCGCTCATCAATTGCTGACCGACCTCAAAGTCCCGCACGTTCATCGCGACGGCCCGCATCGCAAGCACGACTGGCACAGCGGTTGGCTGGCAGAGTCCGTCGAGCTACTGTTCGCCGACGGCGACTCATCACCGACCACTGAAGTCTCCGATCCATCGCCATGAATGAGACTCTTGTGATCGCCGTTGCGGCCGTTGTGTTTTCCCTGCTCTGGGTCGCAATCCTCCTTGCCGCCGCTCAGTTGGGCGGATGGGCCGCGCTGGCAGAACACTTTCGATCCGATCACCGACCTCTGGGAAAGCCGCATTACTTGTGCTCCGGAAGCTTTGGCAGAATGAACTACGGGTTCTGCCTCACGATCGGTGTGAGCGATGACGGGCTGTCCCTGTCGGTGCTGCCCTTCTTTCGAGTGGGTCATCCGCCGTTACTGATCCCCTGGAGGGAGTTCCACAGCACGCGGGTCCGGCGACTGCTCTTCTTCCGATGGACAGAAACCTGCGTCGGGATGCCAGTCCTCGCCTGCCTTTCTCTGCCGCGCTGGGTTGCGGACAGCATTGCCGACGCCCCGACTCCCCCTGCCGATGAGCCGTTCAACGACTTCACGGGCGATGGACGGGCGCCCCCCGCCCGCAGGACGCACCTGTGAACGGACGGTCCTTACTCGGGGGCGCGTATTGCCCGGGAAGCGAAGTTGACCCTCCGCACGGGGATTCGCGTCGAGGCGCTTGCGGAAACGGCGGAGCGCGATAGTCTGAGAACATCACCCGTTATGAATGATTGCCATCGCTACGGCCGTTCCCTGCCCTTACGGAGTTTGACAATCCGATGAATTCGTTCCGACGTGTTGCGCCTCTGCACCGGTCCGTCGTTTGTATGACCCTTGTCCTGACGTCCGTCGTCGGCGCCGATGAGCCGCAATGGGTCGTGTATGAAGGTGAGGACGGCCCCGGACGCGGGAAGAAGATCGTCCTGATTTCGGGTGACGAAGAGTATCGGTCGGAAGAGGCGCTGCCGCAGTTGGGAAAGATTCTCGCCGCGCGGCACGGTTTCGACTGCACAGTGTTGTTTGCGATCGACCCGACAACCGGGGACATCAATCCGAATCATCGCCAGAACATCCCCGGGTTGGAGGCTCTCGACGCAGCCGATCTGATGGTGATCTTCACGCGGTTTCGAGACCTGCCCGACGAGCAGATGCAGCACATCGACGGTTTTCTTCGCGCAGGGAAGCCAGTCATCGGAATGCGCACGGCGACGCATGCCTTCAATTCGGAAGCGGGCCACGACTGGTCGCACTATGCCAACAGTTACTCCGGCGATCAGGCCGGATGGGAGGACGGGTTCGGACGACTCGTGCTCGGCGAAAAGTGGATCAGCCATCATGGGCATCATAAGCACGACAGCACGCGTGGGATTCTGGCGCCCGGTGCGGCTGGTCATCCCATTCTGCGCGGAATCTCTGACGGCGAGATCTGGGGGCCGACTGACGTTTACGGAGTGCGGCTGCCGCTTCC
>JAHBXU010000080.1 GCA_019636315.1 Planctomycetaceae bacterium
CCTTTTGTGTTTCGGAACAGCGCCCCTTCCGGATGCTTCAGCATCAATCGTTGCGTGATTTCCCAAGCCTCATCGTTCAGGGGTACAGCCCGACGATGACGCTTGCCCTTGCTCTCGCTCGCCTCGAATACCCATGCCTTTGCGTCCCGGTCGACATGACGGGCTTCGACAGTGCGCGCCTCGAATGGTCTGCATCCGGTTGCACGGAGAATCAGCATCAGTTCCCGGAGCGGTCCGTCTGCCTTTTCGATGACCTGCTTCCATTGCTTCGGATCAAGGTAGACTTCCCGTGATTCGGGTTGCGGACGGCTAATGCCAGTCAGCGGATTCTTGCTGATAACCTGACGCTGGACGGCCCAGTTGAATGGACGCATGACGCACCGGACAATTCCATTCCGTCCATTGTTGTTCGCTTCGGGGTACTGGTTGTCAAGCCAGTCTTCAACATCCGATGGGCGTAGTCGCATCACTTGCACGTTGCCGAAGTGAGCGACCAAATTGTCCAGATAGAGCTTGTACCAGCGGTAGGTTCCACTCGCACGATGACGCTTGCACCAAGTCAGGTACTGTGCAATCAGAGCCTTGAGCGCAACTGTGTCTGAAAGGGGCGCGGCTGTCGCGGACATCTCGTGCCACATTCGGAATGCTTCGGTCTTGTCCTTCGACAGACGGACCTGTTTTCCGCCGACCCAAACGTACCAAGTTCCAGTTTGACCGCGTTGATATGGCTTTCTCATAGTTCCAACGTACCCCACGTTTGGACTTGGTGACGTCACTAGTGACGTTTCCACGCAAGCCACAGATGGTTTTCGTAAGTTGGGACTGCTGAGCGGGTTTCGGCGACGAAAATGAGGCTTGCCGTGGAAAAAGTTGCCTCATAATCTGTTGGTTCGGGGTTCGAGTCCCCGCGGCCCTACTTTCGCATTCCGTCGCATCATGTCGCTCGTCGCCGCACAACTCCGCATCCTGCATGGAGTTGTGTGGCTGCATGGATGTCCGATTCGTGTCGACTGGTCGCATGGGGCCGCGCCCAGCACGCGCTGAATCGCGTCTCTTGTACTGCGCATTTACTGCGCTTTGGGCTTCGTCAGTCGTGCCGGTCGCACGCAATTGGGACGGAACGGCGCCTCCGACCATTGCCGGGAACCGGGCGATCGTGTCTGCCTCTTGGCCCGGAAACAGGTGACCGTAGGTATCCATCGTCAGCGAGATGTTGGAGTGACGCATCACCGATTGAATCGATTTTGGGTGAGCGCCGGTCATCGCGAGCCACGCACCACACGTGTGCCGCAAGGCATGGAAGTCGAGCTTCTCCCCTTCGTGGTTCTCTGCTTCCAGGAAGTCCGACTTCTCGCGTCGGCACAACTCATCGACGTCACGTCCCGCGGCTTCTATCCAGGCGGCCCGAGCGGCCGTGACGTCCTCTCGGAGCATCCGAGCGACGTCGGTTGCATGCCGGGTGCCATGCTCACGTCGCGAAGCAGCGTGAGCATGCTGCGATTTTCGACCTGCCTTCGCGCATGCCTGCCCTGCTTCGCGATGCAAGCATGGCACCGTTGATTGAACACATTGACAATGCCACCCGGCCAGATTCTGCCGAAATCTCCGCTGGAGGGAAGATCAAATCCCTTACGACGTCAGCTCGGGGTATGAACGGGTACGTGCACTGCTGACCGACGCGGAACAGCAAGTGCTTCTGGCAGCCGTCGAGCAGGGACGGTTCACCAATTCCTCCTTGGCTCAGGTGACCGGCAAGAGCAAGCAGAACGTGGCGAAGTCTCTGCGCCGCTTGATCGATCTGAACTTCGTCCGGCTGTCGGAGAAGCGCGGCCGCAGTGTGTACTACGAAATGTCAGCAGAACTGGCGCTGCTTTGTGCCGGGCAAGGGGAGAGATATCGAGCGCACACACGTGAATTGATCGACGCACCGCGCGCTGTGGCAGGTGCTCGCAAACAGTCAAGGCACCTCGTAAGTTAGCAACAATTCTGCGACACCAGACTCGAGTATTCGTTGAACCGCGCGACGGCCGGTTCTCTCGTCATGGCATGCACGGTGGCTCGCTGGTATTATGGCTTGTCAGGTCGGGCGGGTCGCTTCACCTCCTGTTGCCCGGACATCAGCGATGCTCCACTCGTGGTACGATCGACTGCTGTCGACTTTCTCCTCCCGACTCCAAAGACTGCCGCGACGACGACTGCCGCGAAGGAGACGAGGGATTTCCCGCGCGAATCAGCCGGTATCGCTCGAGCGACTGGAGAATAGAACGTTACTGGCACAAATCGTCGATCTCGGCCCGCTCCGCTTCAGTGCCGACTCATTCACGCAAAACGGCAATGACTATTCGGCTGACGGGACGATTCAGCTCGGCCTCGCGCCGAATGGGAGTGAAAACTTCCAGCCGCTTGTCGAAATTCTGGGCTCGGTCCAGTTCACCGTGGGGACGGCCGATCCGGCATTCACGGTGACAAACAGCACGCTCGCCTCGGTGGTGCAAACGACGCCGGCGGAGATCGCGCTCTGGACGGGCACAGCCACGTTTTCGGCGGACGACCTGGCGGGCAGCGGCGTCGGCCTGACGAATGCGACAGCCTTTCAAGTTGACGGAACGAGCTTTACGGCTTCGCTGTTGAGCTTTGCGAATCCGGCAGGCGGCACGACGGGTGATGCGGTCGTGCAGCTTCAGGGAGGACTGACCCTCGCCGAGATCGGGGGGCTGACCGTCACAGTCGGCGGCACGGATTTCGTGACGATCAATGCGGGCGGTCCCGGCCTCTCCGATCTTCAGCAGTCCATCTCTCCAGCAGACACGCTGACCCTGTTTGGGCTGAAGCTCATTCCCGATCAGTTGAACATTTCCTACTCGAGCAACCAGGGCGAGTTCGGCATCTATGGCACGCTCTCTGCGTCGACCGCCGGAAACGAGATTGTGAACGCGGACGTGTCTGTGGGCACGGAAGCCGAGCCCGGCATCACCATCGAGCAGGGGCTCGTCAAGCAAATCGAGTTCGGGCTCTCGGAGGGGATCGAGATCTGGGAGTTGCAACTGGAGGGGTCGAGCCTGACGTGGGAATACGACGGCGCCCTCAATCGCTATGAGATCTATGGCGATACTCAGCTTTCCACAAGCTCGCCGGTGTACTTCGCAGGCGCACTGGGAGACAGCGGTTCGCCCGGCGTGACGATCTCCGGCGCGACGGGTGAAGTGGAAGGCTTTCGAATGCAGGTCGCGAACCCGGTCCTCTTCGGTCCGCTGACTTTCGATGCCCAGGACGTGGTGTTCCAATATGACGCGAGCTTGGAGGAGTATCAGCTCTCCGGGACGCTTTCCGTTCCGGAGCTCTTCGATGCGACGGTCGCGTTAGGCACGACCGACCAGCCGGCCGTCGTTTACAAGGCGGGAGCGTTTGAGCTCGACGATCTCACGTTCAGTCTCAGCGATGTGTATTTGGGAGCGTTCGTCGTCGACAAGTTCGTGCTGAAGTTGAGCTACGATGACAGCACCGACTGGTCGTTCGAGGTGGACGCGGTGGTCTGGTTCCCGGCGAACTTCGCCGTCCAGGCGGAGATTGGCTTCCAGGACGGCGTGCTGAACACGTTCGGCTTTGGAGCGTCGGGCCTGAATATCGAGATCGGAGACACCGGCCTGGTGATCAAGGGGATCAGTGGGGAAATCCAGAACCTCGACCAGCCGGCGGACATCATCGTGTCCGGCAGCCTGACCGTGGCCTGGGGCGACACGATGAAGGCGTTCCCCACGCCGTTCGGACCGCGTGACATCTCCCTGTTCGGGGCGAGGGGCGCGTTCACCGTCAATAAGGACATGCTCTCCCTGGAAGGGGACTTCTTTTCCGGCATGTTTCTCGATCCAGTGACTGGCAGCGCGACCGGCATCATTGGAACCGGGCAGGGCACGATGACGCTCAACTGGGGAGACTTCGACTACCAGATGTCGCTCGACGTGGAGGGGTATTGGGACACGTTCGAGCTCAAAGGGACGATTGCCATCAACCTGGCCACCGAAGAGATCTTCTTTCTCGCTCAAGCCGACGTCAACGTGCCCGACTTCATTCCGTTTGTCGGCGGGGACACGATCGCCGACGTGGATTTTGCATTAAAGTATGTCGCAGGGGGGCCATATTCGGAAGACTTCGTGGCAGGCTGGACCCACGTCGACCTGCCGTTCTTCTCCACCGAGATTGGGGTCAAAGTCAATTTCTCCGGCGATGCGTCGGTGATCGAACACCATCAGACACCATCAGATTGACTCGATCGAGAACGGCAGCCGCGACCTGCCGCAAAGCTACGAATATTTCGCTTCGTTCATTGCTCCCGAAGGAGCCACGAGCGGGCTCTTGGCCGTGGATTGGCCGGCAGCCGGAGGCGCCCTCTGTTTCGTGCGGCCCGCTCTCCGTCGTCCGATCGAGCATTCGTGCCACTCCGAACAACAGGACCTCGCCGGTGATTTGACGGCATCCTACTTCCCGAAAATTCCGATGGCAATGTCGCGATCACGAGATGGAGGAAGCGACGCGGTTGAAGTCCCTTGTGGATCAAATGTCGCGGCACTCGCCACCCCACACGTCAGAGTATGGGACCGCCGACTGGTGCTGTCCGGAGCATTGGAACTCGGGAAAGACCGGTGAAGTTGCATCAGCCTTCGACAAAATTGCCGACGAGGTAGGGCGTGCGGCTCTCACGGTTGGGCCAGGCGCCCCAACCGGAGAAGTTGAAGGACGAGCCGGTGGACAGTCCGACGGCGATCGTCCCCGTACTGGCGATGCCGGCCAGATCACTTTCGCCGTCGCCATTGAAGTCGCCAACGTGGAACTGCCAATCAACCGCAGTCGACAGGCTGCCCCACACCGCGCGAGTAAATCCGGTTCCGATTGACAGGTTCATTACCACAGTGCCGCTGCTCGCCCGGGCGACGATGTCGTCTCGCCCGTCGTTGTTGAAATCACCGATGACGATCTGCCAATCGACAAGGGTCGACCAAGCGGCGAATTCGGAAAAGTTGAACTGCATTCCATCAGAGAGGCCGACCACGACTTTCCCCGACGGGGAGCGGCCGACGACGTCGAGGCGGCCGTCCCCATTGAAATCCCCCACCGTTACATCACGCCAATTAACGGTCGACGACCAGCGGCCAAACACAGAAAATGTGAAGCGGCCGCCATCGGAGAGACCGGCGACCCAGGCCCCCGTGGACGACCGGAGCACGACGTCGTCGAGGCCGTCGTTGTTCACATCACCGGAGAACATGTCGACCCAATTGACCGAGCCGGACACGGCGCCGAAGCTCGAATTCGTGAATCCGGTCCCATTCGACAGGCTGACGAGGACGGTGCCCGAGCCCGCCAGACCCGCGAGGTCGTCTTTTCCATCGCCGTCAAAGTCTCCAACGACGACGTGCTTCCAGGTCGCGTTGGTGGACCACAACGCCCAGGTCGCGGGAACCATCTGCGTCCCGTCGGAGAGGGCGACGGTGACTGCGCCGGTAGCATTGTTTCGTGCGGCGACGTCGTCCAGTCCGTCTCCGTCGAAATCGCCGACCCGGTGGTCGACGAGATCGGCCGTCGGCGCCAGGAGTCCATAGTCCGTGTCGCGGAGGAACTGCGTGCCGTTGGACTCCTGCGCCTCGAAGCGGCCGTCGGAAGTCCGTAGGGCGAGCAGGTCGTGCCGGACCGGAGCGGGCGGCTGTCCGTTGGTGACCTTGAGACCGGCGGAGAACTCGGACGTTTCGATCGGCGTCAGTGTGCCGTCTTCCAGCCGCGTCGCGAGCGAGATGATGTCGTGTCCCAGCGGAACGACGACGGGGGAGACGAAGACAAACGCCGCGTTGCCGGCGGCGTCGGTGGTGACGTCGATCGTGCCGAGGGAGCGTTCGCCGGCGCGGAAGAAGGTCGTGTCGTAGCTGCTGGAGTAGATCTCGATGCGGAAGGACGTACTCGGCAGGCTGTGGAGCGTGCCGCTGACCGTCGTGACGCCGGCGTCGGTGATTGCGCTGGACAAGTCGGGATAGTTCTGCAGGCCATTCGGTCCTTCGTCCGCGTCGAGCGGATCGTTCGGCGTCACGCCGTCGCCGTTGAGGTCGAAGGCCGTGATAACGGTGGCGACGTTATTGGCGGAAAGTACGCCCGCATTTACCTGCGGCTGCTGTGTCGACGGAGGTACGTACTTTTGTCGGTACGGCCGGTTATTTGTGACATGTTTGACAACGGCACGTTCAGTGGGCGTCGTCTTGGCTAATTTCCCCTCGAAAGACGGCCAGATGATCTCCAAGACATGAAGTTCGTCGCCCGTCGTAAACCTGTTCTCCGAGACCGAATTCTGCGAGCTTTGGGCGGTTGTGAACGGAGCCAGCCGAACTTCGCTGTCGGGATCGTTGGTCGTTATGCTGCTCTTGAATACAGGAATAGTTGACGGTGATGTGATGGCAGGCACCAGGTCATCGTCATTATTGAATCGGATCGATGAACTGCTGGTCTCAAAGAAGCTCTCCGAGGTGCGATCGCCGCCCAGCAGATTGCCCTGAATCAAGGTGCGCAAGCTGGACAGCACGAGGATGCCGTTCCCGATGTTGCCGGAGATCAAGTTGCGATCTGCGGCGTTCGGACCGCCGATGACGTCATCTTCGTCGATCACCAGGAACACGCCGTTGCCGCCGTTGCCGAAGTTGAGCGTGCCGGAGACGTCCGCCCCGATGAAGTTGCCGGCGATCGTGTTGCCGCCGCTGAGCGTGTTGACCTGAATGCCGTCACCGCCGAAGGCATTGATGGCGAAGCCGCGAATCACGCTGCCGGCCGCGTCGCTGTTGAGGCCGTCGAAGCCCAGTGTGAAGCCGTTCCCCGCGACAAAGCGACCGTCCAGTTCGATCTTGAGGATCGTGTTGAGGCCCTGGTCGTCATCGAACGTCAGCGTGTTTTCCATCGCACCGGCCTGCGAATAGCCGTCGATCGTCACCGTGTCGACGATCTCCGGCAGGGCCGTGTCGAGAATGATGCCGAACCAACTGTGCGTCCAGTCCGGATCGATTCCAATGATGTTGGCGTCGTCGGTCTCCGTGGTCACAGTCGTGTTCTCGAACGTGACCTGTCCCGCGACGCCGTCATCGGTGTAGTAGAAGTGCCGCGGGTCGTCGGCCGGAATGTTGAACGTGATGGTTTGTGGACCGGGAGTCAGATTCGCGCTGACGATCGCCTCACGGAGCGAGCCGATGCCCGTGTCGTTAGTGTTGGTGACGACGAAGCTCAGTCCGCCGACCACGGCAGCGGGTGAGAACTCGGACGTATTGTTCCGCGGCCCGCTGCCGTTGTCGGTCACGTCGGTCGCGGTGGCCGATACATAGGGCATGTTCGCAGGCAGTGCGGCCAGAGTCGCGGCAATGTCAGCATTGCCGTCGGCGTCAGTCGAAACATCAATAAAGCCCAGGAAGACTTCGCCCCCGGTGAACTTGCCGGAAGGATCGGCCTCGAAGTTGCGGTTGCGGTTGGCGAAGAATTCGATGCGGAGGTCGGAATTCGGCGTACTCTGCAGCAGGCCGAGAACCTCCGTGCCTCCGCCGACGGCTGTGACGGACGTCAGGAGGGGCGTGTTCTGCAGGCCGTTGGCGCCGGTATCCTGATCGGGGGGATCGGAGGCCGGCGGGACGTCGTTGGGAGTGAAGCCGTCGGTGCCGAGGTCGATGCCCGGACCGAAGTTGCCGAAGATGGAGTTCCGGGAGATCAGGTTCCCGGTCCCCACCGTGCCGAACACGACCCGGATCCCAGCCGCGCTGGTACTGCCGCTGATCCCCCCGGCAGGAGGAGCGGCCCCATTGAAGGCGACCGTGTTCTCGAGAATCTGATTGTTGTTGGCATTGAATCCCGAGAGGACGCCGACGGCCGTGTTGCCGACATTCAGCGTGCCGGTCGGGTCCGTGCCGATGAGGTTGTTCTGGACGAGATTGGTGTTGGCGAGCTGGACCCCGATAACGTTTCCGGAAATCACGTTCGCCGCATTCGGGTCAGCTCCGCCGATGGTGTTGCGACTTCCGGCCGAGACGCCGCCGCTGCCGTTAGGCAGGGCCACCATGCCGCTGCGGTTGGTGCCGATCAGATTGCCCTCCAGCCGGTTCGGGTCCGACACAAACTGGACGCCGAAGTTATCGAGCGCAGACGGCGGGCCGCCGGTATTGCCCGAGATCAGGTTTCGCCTTTCTGGAGTCGTTCCGCCGATCACATTGCCACTGGATGCCACGCGAACACCGTGATAGCCGATCGCCCCGACGTTCACGCCGGGTAGATCGGCCGCATTAAACGCCGCCGTGCCGGAAACATCGGTCCCGATGAAATTCCCGGCGACCGTGTTGTTCCCGTTGCTGTCGACCAGAATTCCCGGGCCGAGATGCCTGTTGAGCGCCAATCCGCGAACCGTGCTGTTGCCGCCGCGGAGCGTGAGCAGGCCGGTGGAGATGTTGGCGCCCTCGACGGCCGACTGTTCACCGTTGATCTCCACGCGCAGAACGGTGTTCAGCCCCTGCCCGACACCGTTCGAGTTCTCCGCGGCTCCCATTTGGGTATACCCGTCGATCGTCACGACGCTGGTGATCGCTGGTAATTGCGACAGCGGCGAGATGGTCCACCAGCTATATGCCCAGTCTGGGTCGATGTCGGAGATGTCAGCATCGTCCGCCTCCGTGGTGGCCCTAATGTTGGCCGTCGTCACCTGCCCGGCGACGCCGTCATCGCCATAGTAGACGTGTCCCGGATCGTCCGCTGCGAGGTCGAACTCAATCGTGTGCGGCCCCGCCTGCGCGTTGGCCAGTTGAATCGCCTCCCGCAACGATCCCGGACCGGAGTCCATCGTCGTCGTCACGGTGAACGTCGCCAGCAGAGTTCGATCTTCCAGCGGCTCGACGCGGCGTGCCAGCATCGCAGCCGCCGATTCGCAACGGCGCCGTGCCTGACGGCGGCGCACGGGACCCCTCAACAGCGAGAATTGGTTCATCCACGACATCGGTTGAGCTCCAATGCGTTCATGGGCCACGATGCGAAGCGAGGCACGCATTCCGATCACGATTCAGAATGAGCTTTTGCAGGAGACGAACGGTCGCAAGTCTCCGCTGACCCTCCTTACAATAGACGCTGGTGTCGATTGACACCTTATCCCAGATTCCTCCGACCTTAAGCCTGCGCTAGGGGGATGTCAATCCAGCTAGGTTGCGGAAGCTGGCCTAGGTCGTATAGACAATCAGCCGAGGATCATGGCGGACGTGAGGCTGAGGAATCCGAGGTCGTCGGTCAGCGTTTTCTTGTAGCGGGTGGCGACGCGGCGAATATGTTCACGCGGTTGAAGAAGCGTTCTACCACGTTGCGGTGTATGTAGCGTTCCTTGTCGTAGCGGCGTTGGCGCATCCCCTGGCGTGAAGGAATGACGGGCTTGGCCCCTTGGCGTCGAATTTGATCGCGCAGGTCGTCGCTGTCGTACCCTTTGTCGTCGGCAAACACGTCGTCGGGTGAAAGATCAGTCAGCAATGGCTCTGCTTCGGTCACGTGGTGACGCTCGCCGCTGCCGCATGATTCCACTCCTCCTTGAGCCACAACTGGCGACACTGTGGTACTCGAACACAATAATTCCTCTATGAAGAATGTCCGTACCGCCTGGCAGAATCGAGCCCACGGCGCCGACGTGTGTGTGACGACGAAAGGCAAGGGATCGACGCAACGTGGCCTTGTCGCGATCGCCCGCTCAAACCGGAGCCTGACGACGATCGTGTGCCGCATCTGAGATCGTTGAGGATGCGGTGATCCTCTCTGAAGTCGAGGAGGACGCCCGTAGGTGATGCGCACTTCCTCGTGCGCACAACCGCAATGGAGTAATCTGCTCGGAGGTGGTGATTGCCCATGTCAGCGACGAATGCATTAATGTCCGCGGTGCCGCAGCGGGGACGGGTGGAGTGGATTGGCGTTGCTCCGAAGCCGCAGGCCGCGGTGCAGGTCGTCGATGCGGTTGAAGCGGAGGTGGGGAGCGGACTGGCGGGTGACCATCATGCGACGAGTGGCCTGGCGTCGAAACGTCAGGTCACGCTCATCCAGGCGGAGCATTTTCCGGTCGTCGCCAGTTTGTGCGGCCTTTCCATTGTCGAACCGCACTTGCTGCGGCGAAACATCTGTGTTTCAGGAATCAATCT
Source organism: Planctomycetaceae bacterium (assembly GCA_019636315.1). Taxonomy (GTDB): domain Bacteria; phylum Planctomycetota; class Planctomycetia; order Planctomycetales; family Planctomycetaceae; genus JAHBXU01. The sequence continues at coordinate 10,173 of JAHBXU010000080.1, forward strand.
GCTGTCGCTCAAGAAGCGCCGATTTCGGATCGGCACGGCGGAACTGGAAGGGACAGGGCCATGTGCTCCGTGTTC
>JAHBXU010000800.1 GCA_019636315.1 Planctomycetaceae bacterium
CGCTCGAGCCGTTTCTGTTCAGCGAATTGATCGGCAGCACGCTCATCGACCGCCTGCAGGTCAAGCCGGACCTGATCCTGGTTAATCAACAGGCCCTGCTCGGCCTGCGCGATCAGGTGTCGCTACCGATTGCCTGTCTGATCGAAAACAGCGCGGACACTCGCGAACTGCCGGACGAAATGCGGATCGGCGTCGGCGCCCAGGTCGTGTACGTGCATTCGCAGCACACAGACGACGTCGCCGCGATCCAGACGTTTTCGTCGGCCATTCCGGGCGATGCCGATCTCCGGGAACCACTCGATCGAGTTCGGGACGCACTCGAAGAAACACTCCGCCCCGGAGCGGCTGCGTAAGACCGCGGGATGGGAATCCCATCACTCAGATGACTCACCCTGGTGAGCCAGTCCGATTGATTCGCGACAAGGATGTGCAAGGCTCATGACGTCCACCGGCCCATCACTCGACCTCCACAATCTGTCGCTCGACGTTCGCGCTCCGGACGTGCCGATCACAGGAATGAACGGCGCGCTCAAGCGGCTGCCCAAAGTCGAGACGGCAGACGTGCCCATGCTGCCGCGGCCCGGATTCGTCCCACGCTGGCGACCGTACTGGCAGAAGCCGAAGACGGTGACCATCACTTTCCCGGACGGCATGGAGTTTCTGCCTCCCAAGCCGGAGCGGGACGACGCCTCGGAATTGAAGCGAATTGCGCCTCCCGCAAGACAAGCGGACGATGGAACGGAGAAACCCAAGCGGTCCACGCGCATTAAGCCGCCGTCCGACGCGCTCTCGCTGCAGGACCGACTGTTCTATGTGCTCCAGCCTCCGCTCGAATCCTGGTTGCGCGGGCAGGAACTCATCATGCCGTTCGAGCCGTTCTCTTATCAATATGAAGGGATCGCCTGGCTGTTCTCTCAGAAGTGCGCCTTGCTGGCCGATGAGATGGGACTCGGCAAGACGATGCAGACGATCACCGCACTTCGACTGCTGCTGCGGGCCGGACAGGTCCGCCGCGTGCTGATGGTTTGTCCGAAGCCGTTGATCCCCAACTGGCAGCGCGAGTTCAAACTTTGGGCCGAAGAGATCCCCCTGACGACCATCGAAGGAGACTTCGCCCGCCGTCGCCTGATCTGGCAGATCCCCGGCTCCATCGTGCTTCTGGCGAATTACGAACTGGTCGTCCGCGACATGCACGAGATGTCGCAGGAGAGTGGAGAGCCGCCGGTTGAGAGTCGAGAGTCCAGAGATGGGTTGGGGCGAACCACCACCGCGGAACCCTCGACTCTCAACTCTCACCCCTCACCCCTCTGCCCCTTCGACCTGGTCGTGCTCGATGAGGCGCAGCGCATCAAGAATCGTGAGTCGATCACCGCGGCGACGATCCGCAGTATTCCCCGCAAGCGAAGCCTGTGCCTGACCGGAACGCCGATTGAGAATCGACCGGAGGAACTCGCATCGCTCTTCGAGTTCATGGGCGTCATCCCACCGCGGGCCACACCCGATATTCGCCAGCTCAGCCAATTGAGTGAAAGCTACATTCTGCGGCGGACCAAGAATCTGGTCATGACCGACCTGCCGCCGCGCCTCGATCGCGACGAAATCATCGAACTCTCGTCCGCTCAGAAGATCGCTTACGAGCAGGCCGAGAAAGACGGCGTCATGCACCTCAACGAGATGGGCGACCAGATCTCCATCCAGAACGTGTTTGAACTGGTCCTGCGTCTCAAGCAGATCACCAATGCCGATCCACTCACCGGCGAGTCGTCCAAGTGCGACCGGCTGGTCGCCGATATGGAGGAAATCGCCGCGTCCGGGGGGAAAGCCATTCTTTTCAGCCAGTGGACCAAAACCATCGACTGGCTCGCCGAGCGGACCCGGGATTACGGTTGCCTCGTCTATCACGGCGGCATCCCGACATCCAAGCGCGAGCCGATCCTGGACAAGTTCAAACACGATCCGGACAGCCACCTGCTGCTGATGAGCTACGGCACGGGCGCCGTCGGACTGAACCTGCAATTCGCCGGGTATGTCTTCCTCTACGACCGCTGGTGGAACCCGGCTGTCGAAGACCAGGCGATCAACCGCGCCCATCGCATCGGCGCGACCGCGTCGCAGATCATCGTGAGCAAGTTCATCTGCAAGGACACGATCGAGGAGCGAATTGATCTCGTGCTCCGCGAGAAGCGCGAGCTGTTCGACCGCGTCCTCGGCGCCAGCGATAACGACAACACGTCACTCAGCCTCAACGCGAGCGAAATCTTCGGCCTGTTCGACCTCAAAGCCCGCACCAAAAAAGGCGACGCGAAACCAATCGGCCCCAAACCCGCCGACGCCGCGGCCTAGTCAGCGGGCCGGCAGCGAACGGAAACTCGCAACCGGCCCCCGGGAGTGAACTACTTCGCTTCCTTGAAATCCCCTGCAATTGCGAGGGCGATCTTCTCCGGGTCGACGTACTTGCGGAGCACTTTGTTGACGTCGTCGACGGTCAGGGCGTTGATCTTCTTTTCGAGGTTGGCGTAGTACTGCATCGTCCGGCCGGTGTAGAGAGTCGACCGAAGGGTCGATGCCAGTTGGGCATCGTCGGCGCGGTCGATCTTTTCCTTTTCAAGATAGCCCTGCTTGGCGGCGGCCAGTTCTTCTGCCGTAATTCCGTCCTTGAGCAACAGGTCGAGTTCTTCCCGAATCGCGGCTTCGACTTTGGGCATGTTGTCC
>JAHBXU010000801.1 GCA_019636315.1 Planctomycetaceae bacterium
AGCAGTCACTTCGGTGGAGGAACGGGCGATGGCCGTTGTCGCCAGTGTGCTGCTCAATCTGGATGAGACGCTGACAAATTAGATCCTGGCGGAAAAATGGCCGCTGGTGTTTCAGGTAAAGACGCTGTCCAGTCATCCGAAACGTCGACGAGGGCGTTGGCAAGAGGTTCCTCGTTGAAGGTTGGGGTTGCGAACAGTCGATTCGATGAAGTCATTCGTTTGCGGACTCCGAACTGGTCCGAGTTGAAAGCAACGGGTCATGCCCACACGATCATTAAACGAAGAGCTCGCCTGGCGGGAACTTGAACAGCAGACGCGGCGGCACTTCCTTGGCACGTCCGCCGGCGGTCTGGGGGCGCTGTGGTTCGCTACGGCCGGTCAAACGGGAAGAGCGTCGGCAAGTCAGGCATCATCGCAAGCGGCCAATGCGAGTGAAGGTGGATCCGCTCCGTCCCCTCGGGCCAAGCGTGTGATCTTCATGCACATGCTGGGGGGGCCCAGCCAGTTGGAGCTGTTCGATTACAAGCCGCAACTCACGCGACTTAACGGTCAACCGTGCCCCAAGGAATTCATTGAATCGCAGAACTTCCCGTTTATTCGCGGAATCCCCAACATGATGGGACCGCAATTCCCGTTTGCCCAGTACGGCGACAGCGGTGCGTGGTTGACGGACCGGCTGCCGCACTTTTCCAAGGTGGTCGACAATGTCTGCTTCATTAAGACGATGCAGACCGACCAGTTCAATCATGGTCCTGCCAAGTTGCTGGTGCATACCGGACAGCCGCGGGTTGGCTCCCCATCCATCGGAGCATGGGTCACGTGGGGACTGGGCAGCGAGAATGAGAGCCTGCCCGGTTTCGTCGTGCTGCTGTCTGGCGGGCGGCCGCCGCGCGTCGGACAGGCCCTGTGGGGCGCGGGATATCTGCCGTCTGTCTATCAGGGCGTCCAGTGCCGGTCGCAGGGCGATCCGGTGCTCAATGTGTCCAATCCAGCCGGAGTCGGCCGCGATGCCCGCCGTCTGGCGCTCGACTCACTGCAACGGCTCAACGAACGGAACTACGAGTTGTTCGGCGATCCCGAGACGCAGACCCGGATCGCTCAGTATGAGATGGCGTTCCGGATGCAGGCGACGGTTCCGGAAGCGATGGATCTCTCCCAGGAGCCGCAGCATATCCACGAGCTGTACGGCGCCGAACCGGGCAAAGTCTCGCTGGCGAATAACTGCCTGTTGGCGCGGCGGCTTGTGGAGCGCGGCGTGCGGTACGTCCAGGTGTTCGACTGGGGCTGGGACTCGCACGGCTCATCCGAGCAGCAGTCCATCAATGTCGGCTTCCTGGAGAAGTGCCGCGAAGCCGACCGACCGATGACGGCCCTACTCATCGACCTCAAGCAGCGGGGATTACTGGAGGACACGCTACTGGTATGGACGGGCGAGTTCGGCCGCACCCCCATGCAGGAGTATCGCAACGGCGAACGGCAGTTTGTCGGACGCGATCACAATCCGCACGCTTTTACTCTGTGGATGGCGGGCGGCGGCGTGAAAGAAGGGATGACATACGGCGAAACCGACGATATGGGCTACACGCCGGCCGAAAATCCCGTTCCGCTCCGTGATTTCCACGCCACCCTCCTGCACTTGCTGGGCATCGATCACACGAAGCTGACATTTCCGTTCCAGGGGCTCGATCAGAAATTGACGACGGTCGTGCCGGCACGCGTCATCCACGACGTGCTCGCGTAGGCGGCATGTCTCACGATAAAATCCCGGTTCTCCAATCACTTCAGGGGATGCAGTGACAATCAGCTTTCGGATTCTCCGTCCATCGCGATCACTCCTTCGATTTGTTCTGATCGTGGGGAGCCTGCTTGCCGTCGGTCGGAGTACGAGTCACGCGGCTGAGCCTGAACAGTGGATTCCCTTATTCAACGGTCGCGATCTGGAGGGGTGGACGCCCAAGATCCGCGGATATGATCTGGGTGTGAATTTCGGCGACACCTTCCGCGTTGAGGACGGCGTCCTCAAAGTGGCCTACGACGCCTATGACGCATTCGACGAGCGGTTTGGCCACCTGTTCTACAACCAGCCGTACTCCCACTACCGCTTGCGGGTCGAATACCGGTTTGTCGGCGACCAGGTTCCGGGCGGCCCGAACTGGGCGTTCCGCAATAGCGGGATCATGATTCACGGCGAATCCCCCGAAACGATGACTCGCGATCAGGACTTTCCAACCTCGATCGAAGTGCAACTCCTCGGAGGCAACGGCAAGGACACACGGACGACCGCCAACTTGTGTACGCCGGGGACCAACGTCGTCATGGACGGCCAGCTCATCACGCGGCACTGCACCAACTCAACGTCTCGAACGTATCATGGCGATCAGTGGGTGGTCGCCGAGGTGGAAGTTCGCGGCAACGAGATCATCCGCCATGTGATCGACGGGAATGTGGTTCTGGAGTACGTTGAGCCGCAGCTTGACGACCGGGACGACCATGCCCGCAGTCTCGCGCGAGACGGCGACCTGATGCTTCACGGCGGCACGATCTCGCTGCAATCGGAAAGCCATCCCGTGGAATTTCGCCGGGTGGAATTGCTCCCGCTCGATGAGAACGCACGCTGACTCACTGGGCAACGCGTCACGGCGATGCTGCGCCTGTGCCGCGAGCCTTGATCAGCATTGCGTCGCACCAATTGGCGACGTCCTGAATATT
>JAHBXU010000802.1 GCA_019636315.1 Planctomycetaceae bacterium
GTCGCTCAGTTTGACGTTCAACAGTGACACGGGACCATGGCACACCGCGCCGACCACCGCGCCACGCTCGTAGGCCTCCGCGATGAACTTCTTGAGGAGCGGAGCCTCCGGCATATCCGCCATCGGAGCCAGGCCTCCGGGAACAAAGATGCCGTCGTAGAGGCTGACACTTCTGTCGGAGAGCTTGCCGGCTTTGTGCATGTCGGCCCAACCTTCTCCCGTCAGGAACGCCAGGTTGTCGGGATCGTTCGCCAGATTGAGTGCGTCCAGGAAGGGCGATTCACCCGTCAGGCTGGCAAACTCGATCTCGAAGCTCGCTTTCGCAAACTCGGCATAGGGATGCGCCACCTCGGACAGGAACGTGCCGGTTCGTCTGTTGTTGGGGCCGATCGCACTTGCGTTGGAGACAATGATGAGGATCTTTGTGGACATAGTTGCTGCAGTCACTCAAGGGAATGAGGGGGCTTGATTGCGACTAGAATTTCACGACGACTCTCCCGACGATCTCTCCGCTTCTGAGGAGTTCCAGGTGCTCGTTGATCTGATCAAACGTGATCGGCGTGATGGTGTGGCGGATCTGGCCCTGCGCGGCGAGCGCAACGACTTCGCTCAGATCGAGATTGTTGCCCCAATAGGAGCCGTGAATCGTCTGTTCGCGGTTGACCCGCGGCAGCAACGGGACATCGATCCGGTCGCCAACCAGGCCGACGTCCACATAATGCCCGCTGATCCCCAGCAGGCCGATGGCCAGTTTCAACATCTCGGGAGCGCCGGCGCAATCGATGATGGCGTCCAGTTCGCCATGACCGGTGGCCTGTGTGAGTTCTCTGGAGACGTCTGACGGCGACTTGTCTTTGATGCAGAGGATGTGATCGGCTCCGTACTCCTTCGCGACGGCAAGTTTGTCCAGGTTGCGGGCAAAGGCCACCACGGTCGAACCGCTCCCCAGCAGCCTGGCATATTGGACGGCGTATCCGCCCAGGCCACCGATTCCGAAGACACCCAGTAACCGACCCGGACCCAGCGCTCGCGCGTCGCGCAGTTTCTTGATGCCGCGATAGGGTGTCAGTCCTGCATCGGTCAGAGGGGCGAGCTCCTCGAAGGGAAGTCGCTGATCAACTTTGATGAGATAACGGGCGGGCACGGGAATGAACTCCGCGAACCCGCCATAGGGACCAAAGCCTGGCCAGCGTACATTGGGGCAGATGTGCGTGTTGCCCACGAGGCAATGCCGGCAAGTGCCATCGCCCCAACCGGGCGCCACCACAACGTGATCACCCTCCTGCAACTTCACCGCGGGAGACACCAGCTTGCCGAGCTGGTGCACGACGCCGGTGATTTCGTGCCCCGGGATAATCGGCGTCGGGATGTCGTTGTAAGGGCGAAAGTACCCATCCAGGAGCTGCACATCAGAGCGGCACATGCCGCAGGCCCTGACTTGGACCAGCACTTCGTCTGGACCAATGTCCGGAACAGGCACCTCTTCGAGAACGAGGGGCTTGTTGTATTCTCGGATGCGGGCCGCTCTCATGGGGTCTTTCCCTTGTGAGACGATTGAAAAATCGAAGTGAGCGCCCTGAGTGCTTGTCCTGCTGGTTGGTCGCGATGTGGGCCGGCAGCACGCTGACAGCGTGGGGACTTCCACTGGCCTCCCGTGTTGATCTTCCCTTTCAGTGTTGCGCTATCGCACGAGCACAGACCTGCGGCGAGCTTCGAGTGCTGTGTCGAACACTCGCTTGACGGGCCCCAGCGCCTGAACGAATTCGAGCTGCTCGCCTTCCGGGCCTTTGCAGTAAATCAGTCGCCAGCCGTTCGATTGGCCCTCGGTAATGCCGTTGCTGTTGGCCTCAAGCGGCGTCTGCATTCGCTCCTGATCAGACGTCACCGTGACGGTGCGATTGGCTCTGACCTGACTCATCCCGCGCCGCGCGGCCTCTGCCTCCAGATCAGCGATGAACTGGTTGAAGTCGACGTCGTCACGCAGGTGAAAGCAGATGTGCATCATGCGCGGGAAGGCAGGGCTCATGTGATCGAGCGGTTCGGCGAAGCTCGCGCCGCTGCCGGCGGGTTGATCCGAATCGCGATACTGCAAAAGCTCGATGACCACGTTGTCGAACTGAATGAAGCGCACATCGAGTCGCTGCGCTCCCCCCCGCAGATCCGGGATTCCCAGGGTTCGCGGGTTCACCTGGCGTGTGCGGGCTTCGATCTCCTGATCGGTGAGCAGCGTGTTATGAATTCGTTCCCCCTGGAAGTCGCCGTCTCGCATGATCTCAGTGCCGCCCAGGACTTCCGTGTAGAACTCGAAGGCGCGATCCATGTTCTGCACGGTGAGTCCAAAGTGCTGCACGCCCTGCAATCGCGCGCCCAGCGGCCCTCGGTTGCTTTCGGTCGATTTGGAACGCGAGGATTCCTGAGCTGACACCGGCGATGTCGTCAATTCGGCAGAGGTTGCCAATCCTGCAATGAGCGCGGCGCTTGTCGTCTTCAGAAGCGCTCGACGATCCAAATCCGGCGGCAGGACGCTCTTTCGATCAGTCATCGCGTTGGCTCCTACACCGTGGTGACCTCATCCGTACAGAGACCGAAGTCAGCCCTCGATCCAGTCGCAGCTGTACCGCTTTGCGGGCAATACTCCTCGCTGATCTTGGCGAATCATGGAATACATGCGGCTGGGCCGATCCCCTCGGTCCCTTCGTTAAGAT
>JAHBXU010000803.1 GCA_019636315.1 Planctomycetaceae bacterium
ATGGTGCGTCCCAAACTCGTCCGCGACGGCATGTTTCTCGTCGGTCTGGACATCGTCGAGGACAAACTGATGGAGATCAACGTGTTCAGTCCGGGCGGACTGGGAAGCAGTCAGACTCACACGGGAGTCGACTTCACGGAAGTCATCATCCGCAATCTGGAGCAGAAGGCCAAGTATAAGGCCTATTATGGTTCCACCATTCGCAACCTGGATCTGGCCACGCTCTGAACGATCCGATGGTTTGCGAGGGCCGGCTGAAATGGGCGCACGCAGCAGTGCACGGTAAGTGCTGGCGTCGTGCGCGTCATTCACCTTCGTGCAGCCGGAATCTTTTGAGCGGTGACGGTTCCGGCGCTTCTTCTTCGTACACGGCGTGTTCGACGCGGTTGCCGCTGTCCGCATACTGCGATTCAGCCAGTTGTGCGGACAGTTGTTGCAGTCGTGAAATGGCCTGCGTGGATCGCGACGGCGTCCGCGCATTGAGCGGGATGGATGCCGCGGCGTGAGTGAGCGTGGGTTGCGAAGGAGTTGTGGCAGAGGGGACGCCCGTCAGTCCCGTTGCGGGCGATCCGCCTGTCTGATCCACAACGTCGGCACGCAATTGCCGATGCTGGGGGTGCCAACGCTGGTCCGCCGTCTTCGGTTTCGCCCCCGGAAGTGTGACGTCGGCCATCTTGGAGTAGACAGGCGGACCGCCGTCCGCCGGAGTGAACCGCACTCGCAATCCGCAACGCGTTTCCTGCGAGCCTTTGCGCGTGTAAGGAATGAACATCTGGTACGCGGCGCCGAAGCTCGTTTCGTAGAAGTACTTCGCGAAGGCGGGCGCCTCGAAGTCAAATTGATGGATCGGTTTGCCTTGCTCCTCAGATGTCCCCTGGTCGTCGAAGACATAGACCCGCACCTGCCCGTTCACCTTCGCAGGCTCGTTGCTGCCCTGGGTGAGAAACAGAAACTGCCCGGCAAATCCGCGTCCCGGGAGACCGTCCAATCCTTGTCCTTCCGCAGGCTCCCAGATGCAGATCAGGTCGACCACCGGGTTCTTGGGGCCCGCCTCGGCGAACTTTGTCCGCTTGAACAGCGAACCGACCGGTAGGGAACTGCATCCCACGGAGACCGTCAGAACGACCAGGCTAATCAGCCGAATCACCATGTGCGACATGTTTGGCAGAGACCAATGAGGGGTCATGTTCACCGTACCTGAACGGACGCCCGTGGTGTCCTACTGGGGAAAGTCCTTGAAGAGATTGGTCGACGAATCCACGGCCGGAGGTTTCGCAACCGGCGGCACGGCGGCGGGACGCTTGCTCGGCAAGGGAGGATTGCTCGGCGGGGCCGCGGGACTCGATTGCGACGGCGTCCGTTGCAGCGGCAAGGTCGGCCCCTGCGGTACGGGCATCGCCGCGGGGTGCGGCTCGTGCATCAGAATCTCCTGACCCACGGGCGGAACATTGGCTGCCTCGGGCGGCACACCAAACAACGGCCCGTGGATCGCCTCCGCATCCGATTCGAAGAAGTGCAAACGCTCCGTCTCCACCTGCTTGATGAGCTCGAAGTCGGCGTCGTTGTAGACGATCCGCGGCGTGAGGAACACGATGAGTTCCGTCCGGCGGTGATCGTTGGCATCGTAGCGGAAGAGTTGTCCCAGCAGCGGCACGTCGCCCAGCCAGGGGACCTTGCGTTCCAGGACGAAGTCCTCTTCGATGATCATGCCGCCCAGGACGACCGTCTGCCCGTCGTTCACCTTGACGGTTGTACTGGCGAGTGTGATGTCGATGATCGGGGACTCGAAGACCGTCCCTGAGTTCGAGTCGACGAAGATCGGCACACCCCGGCCAGAAAGCGCGCTCTTCTGTGCTGAGACGACCATCACGACCTGACCATCCGAACTGACGCGCGGCGTCACCCGCAAAATGATGCCGACGCTCTCCTGGATCACGTTGGGTGACGTGGTGAGTCCGGTAATTGTCACATCGTTGACGATCGGCACGTTCTGACCCAGTTGGATCAATGCTTCCTGGTTATCCAGCGCCATCACCTGCGGGCGGCTGAGGACGCGGGCGTTGCGGCGGGCCTCCAGCGCACGTACCAGCACGCTCACCGCGTTGCTGCTGGCCGAGAGGACAAGTCCACCAAAACCCAGATCACTGTTCGTCCGGCCCAGACCGAAGTTGCTGAGTCCCTGGGTGCCCACAACGCCCGGGCTGCCGGCCACGTTGTTGCCCAACGGCTGGTTGTTGAACAGGAAGCCCGGCAGAGCCGATTGAGAAATGATGTTCTGCGTCGTCGTTTGGATTCCTGTCCCCGGATTGGACACGGTTGTCGTCGTCGTGACGAGTTCATCCACCACGCTGCGGCTGAACAACACCGGGTCCTGGAAGCCCAGCTCAATACCGAACTCGTCTTTGTCATCCAGCGAGACTTCCACCAGCATGGCCTGGATCATGACCTGCGGCGGCTCGGCGTCCAGCTTCTTGGCGATGCGGATGATCTCATCGAAGTACCGCGGCGACGCGCTGATAATCAGGCTGTTCGTGATGTCGTCCGGCACGACGATGTAGGTCTGATCGATCAGTTCCTTGGTGCTCACTTGTTGCTGGTTAAACTGGATCAGATCGAGGTGCGACTGGATGAATTGATTGATCGCTGTGGCGATGTCTGACGCGCGGCTGTTGTAGAGCTTGATGACTTCCTGCCGCC
>JAHBXU010000804.1 GCA_019636315.1 Planctomycetaceae bacterium
GAATAGTGCCCGGACGCGGTGGTACAGATTGTCCGAGCGACGGCGGAATTCATCCAGCGCACCGCACTGTTCGAGCAATTCTTGCAGAGAAGCGGCGGCGCAGAGCGCATCGAGCGACTGATGCCGGACCGCGTCGTCCGGACTCACAATGACGTCGATGAGCTGACTCATCGGATGCCGCTCCGCGAGCTGGCCAGCAGTTCGACAAGCTCCGTCAGGATCTGATCGCGGTCGCTGCCCGAGAGTGACAGGGCGAGCTGGGCCATCAGCAGGCCGTACTTGGCGCCGATGTTGTACCGCGCCCCTTGAACCTCGTAGGCGAGATACTTTTGCCGGGGGGCGAGACGCTGCAGGGCATCGGAGAGCGTTACTCGTCTGCCCGCCTCGGCGAGCAACTCTGCGAGAATCTCCATCACGAGTGGTGTGAGCACGTGCATGCCGAAGAAGCACTGATAATACCCGGACCGCAGCCCGGCGATGATCAGCTCCTGTTCGGCCTGAGTGGGCGTCGGCTTTTCCAGGACCGCCGTGACTTCGTACAAATGGGGTTGCCGCGGGACGTGCGTGCCGCCGATGGCGCCAAAATCCGGAAGCTTGTTCTCTCGGGTCGCCTGCACGGCCGACACGGCACAGTCATGCTCCTGTGCGACCTCAATCAACTGCCGCGCACACCGCCGATCGGTCGCGCTCAGGTACAAATGGTCGCCGACGAGGTGCAGGAACGGCTCAGCCGCAACGAAGTCGCGAGCGCGGGCGATTGCATCCCCATATCCCCGCGGCTCCTGTTGTTCGACAAACGTCAGCATTCCCTCCTGCGCGCCGGCTGATTGCACATAGGCTCGCTGATCTCCCGGCCGTATCACCAGGCAGATCTCCTCGATTCCGGCGCCAATGACCTCCTCGATAATGAGCTGCAGCGCCGTGCGATTGCGGCCTTCGCGATCCACGAGTTGCTGCAGCGGCAACGTGTGCTGATCCGGCGCAGCGGCGGTGATAACGGCTTTACGGACGAGCATGAGTCAGCGAATCGCGAGTTGGGAGCAGCGAGCAGGACGACTCGTGCGGTGACGCTTCTGAGCCGGTCGGACCATCGACAACGACCTCCACGTTAGGGGAGAGGGGGAACCCGGCACAAGCGCCAGTCCTGCGAAAACTCGCAGCACACGTGGCCAGGATCCCCAATGGACCGCTCCGCTGCCGGACACCGGTGGTCCGATGCTTCTTGACGCCCCTGAAGATGTTCGAGGCGTTTTCGGCGTCGTTCGAAGAGCGATCTGTCACTCGGGTCACGCGAGCACATCCTGAACGACATGTCCGAAGACGTCCGTCAGGCGGAAGCGGCGGCCCTGGTACTTGTAGGTCAGCCGCTCGTGGTCGATTCCCAGGCAGTGCAGCAGCGTGGCCTGCAGGTCATGCACGTGCACCGGCTTCTCGATAATGTTGTAGCCGTACGGGTCCGTCTCGCCGTGCGTCATGCCCCCACGGATGCCGCCGCCGGCCATCCACATGGAAAAGCAACGCGGGTGATGGTCGCGGCCGTAGTTGCCGGTCGCCAGCTTTCCCTGACAGTAGTTGGTGCGTCCGAACTCCCCTCCCCAGACGACCAGCGTCTCGTCCAGCATGCCTCGTTGCTTGAGGTCCCGCACCAGTGCGGCGGACGCCTGATCCGTCTCGCGGCACTGCGTCTGGATCGCGTTCGGCAGTCCGCCATGATGATCCCAGCCCTGATGGTAGAGCTGAATGAACCGCACTCCCTGCTCGGCGAGCCGCCGGGCCAGCAGGCAGTTGGCTGCGTAGGTGCCCGGATTGCGAGAGTCTTGCCCGTAAGCTTCGAAGACATGTTCCGGCTCGTCCGAGAAGTCGAGCACCTCGGGGATCGACATCTGCATCCGGTACGCGAGTTCGTACTGAGCGATGCGCGTTTCGACGACCGGGTCCGCGTGTTCGTCCAGTTGCAGTTCATGCAATCGCCGCAGAGCGTCGAGCATGTCGCGCCGGCTGGCGGAATCAATGCCATCAGGATTATTGAGATAGAGAATGGGATTGTCGCCCGATCGAAACTGCACGCCCTGGTGTTTTGACGGCAGAAATCCGTTCCCCCACAACCGCGACGCCAGCGGCTGCCCGTGTTTGTCCTTGCTGAGCATGACCACAAACGCCGGCAGATTCTGGTTGCTGCTGCCGAGTCCGTAGCTGAGCCACGCACCGATGCTGGGCCGTCCGGGCCGCTGCGAACCGGTCTGAATGAACGTCACCGCCGGTCCATGATTGATGGCGTCCGTGTGCAGCGAGCGGATGACGCACAGATCGTCCGCCATCTCGGCTGTGTGCGGAAGCAGGCTGCTGAAGGACGTCCCGCTCTCACCGTGGCGGGAAAAGGGAAACGGCGACCCGACGACCGGCAGGCTCGACTGGTTGCCGGTCATCCCGGTCAGCCGCTGCCCCCCGCGAACCTCCTCGGGAAGCTCGGTCCCCTGCTTCTCCCGGAGAACGGGTTTGTCATCCAGTAACTCCAGCTGCGACGGCCCCCCCTCCTGAAACAGGAAGATCACTCGCTTGGCCCGCGCCGGAACGTGCAGCGTCTCCAGAACGCCCGGCTCGACCGGCAGTGAACTGCCGCCGCCCGCTGGAGCCGGCGCCGCAGCTTTCGCCTCGGACATCACATCAGCGAGCGCAATCCCACCCAGCCCCATCC
>JAHBXU010000805.1 GCA_019636315.1 Planctomycetaceae bacterium
CAAATCTCTGGTCGCGAAATGGTCGACCGATGGATAGAATTGATTGACTTGGTCGCAGATCCGCTGCGACTTCCCGGAGAGTGTCCCGATGTTCGCTGCCATTGTTCGCCGTCCATGGGACGTCGCGGAATCGCGTCATACGCCGAGGGCAAGAAGCCGGACGTCCGCATCATGCCGGCCGCCAGGTGGCCCGCGAGATTTTGGAGCCGATTGATTCCACATGCGTATGACCTCGAGGCCAGCGTCGATGCAGGCGTGCCTCAACCGGGCTGGAGTCAGTCCACCGAACGGATGCTCCACAACAAAGAACGTTACGGAACCCAGAAATACAACGGGTATGGCGCGCATGTCGTCCGCCCGCATTGAGCCTGATCGATTCCCAATGGACAGAGTTGTGTCGTTGAAGATTTCCCTGCTGCGCAAGTGCCTGCCGCAATGTGGACTGCTTTGGATCGTGCTGATCTCGGCGGTCGGCGTCGTTCGGGCCGATGAGTTTGAGCCCAACTACGACGAGTCGAAAGTTCCCGCGCACGTGCTCCCCGACCCGCTCATTCGCCTGGATGGAACGCCTGTCGCGGATGCGGAAGCGTGGCGGACGCTCCGTCGGCCCGAATTGCTGACGCTGTTTTCAGAGCAGGTCTACGGCAAAGCTCCGGGAAAACCCGACCAGCAGCATTTTGAGATCCTCGATGATGAGCCGCAGGCGCTGGAAGGGTTGGCGACCCGCCGGCAGGTCCGCGTGTACCTGACTGCGGGGACCGAAGGGCCAGCCATCGATCTGCTGATCTACATTCCCAATATGGGGCGGCCCGTTCCCGTGTTTCTCGGCCTGAATTTCTATGGGAATCACACGGTCGCCCCCGATCCCAATATTCGCCTCAATACCCGGTGGATGCGCAACGGCGGCGCCGGCGTCGTCGATAACCGGTCGACGGATGCGGCCCGAGGGTCCAACGCCAGTCGGTGGCCCGTCGAGATGATTCTTCAGCGGGGCTATGCCCTCGCGACCGCCTACTATGGTGATATCGATCCGGACTATGACGACGGATTCAAGAATGGAGTTCACGCCGTTTTTGACGTGCAGGTGACCGGTCCGTTGGCCGCCGATGCGCCGCGACCCGGCGACGCGTGGGGATCCATCGCCGCATGGGCCTGGGGCCTTTCGCGATGCCTGGACTATCTGGCGACAGATCAGGATGTCGACGCCACCCGGGTTTCCGTCATCGGCCATTCGCGACTCGGTAAGACCTCACTGTGGGCCGGTGCAACCGACGAGCGATTCGCATTGGTGATCTCCAATAATTCCGGGTGCGGGGGAGCCGCGCTCAGCCGGCGGGCTTACGGCGAAACGATCGGCCGGATCAATACGGTGTTTCCTCACTGGTTCTGTGACAATTTCAACCAGTACAATAACGATGAAGCCGCACTCCCGGTCGACCAGCACGAACTCGTGGCGCTGATCGCCCCGCGCCCCGTGTATATCGCCAGTGCGGTGGACGACCGGTGGGCCGATCCGCTGGGCGAGTATCTGTCGGCGTTCCACGCATCGCCGGTCTACAAACTGCTCGGCACGCCTGGCCTGCCGCGCGACTCGGCCGAGCTTTCTCCCGTGGATGAACCCGTCAAGTCGGGATCCATCGGCTATCACCTCCGCACAGGCAAACATGACGTCACGGACTTCGACTGGCAGCAGTATCTCGACTTCGCCGATCTCCACTTGCGGCCGAAGTGAGACGGTGGGATGCCTTGTCTCCATCGCGAATTGCGACGCTGAAGAAACGTTTTGCCAACCTGGTTCATTGGACTCCATCGGAGTGCACGACATCGCCCCATGAAACTGCGTTATCAATGTCCGCGCTGCGAGACGCCCCAGTCTCTCGACCTGGCGCCCACCAGTACGTCCATCGGCTGCACCGGTTGTGATTGGCAGCGACCACTCCATTCGGAAGGAATCGACGTCGAGCATCCCGCGGCATGCCTTGTGTGCGGCAACGTGGACTTGTGGCGGCAGAAGGATTTTCCCCAATCGATCGGTCTGACGATGGTGGCTGCCGGAGCAATCTTCAGTTCGATTGCCTGGTATTTCCATCAGCCCGTGTGGGCCCTCGGCATTTTGTTGAGCTTTGCGGCCATCGATTTGCTGCTGTTTGCGCTGATGCCTGACGTGCTGGTCTGTTATCGCTGCCGCGCGAGGCACTCAGGCATTAATCTGGCCGATCATCCGACGTTCAATCACGAGACGGCCGAACGCTACCGCCAGGAGCAATTGCGGCTGCAGGACGCTGTCCCTGCCCGGAGATCACAGTTCTCATAACGCCGGCGTGTGTCAATTCGCCTTCAATCTGGCGAGTGCACCGGCCTGGCTGGGGCGAAGCCGCAGCGGCGCGGCATGAGTCCTTGGCGTTCTGCCGGCGGACTCGGCTATACTCGGGAATCCGACCCGGTCTATCGACCACAACTGACCCGCGCGCTGCGGCCGCAGGGGTAGCGACAGCATCATGGCCCATCACTATATCGTCCGCTATGGCATCATGCGGCAAGTGGCCGAGTTCTCGGCGCGGCCGCCCCTGCACGAATTTGCGCGGCACGATCAGGTGATCATTCGCAGTCCCCGTGGCATGGAGTGGGGCGAGGTCCTCTGTCCGGCGACCGAACGGACCAGCGAGTACCTCGGTCGCCGCGATCCGGCCGG
>JAHBXU010000806.1 GCA_019636315.1 Planctomycetaceae bacterium
CGAACTTCCAGGCTGTGTGGATGTCCGTGCAGCGGCATGGCGGACGACTGCACCAGCCCGGCGTTTCCCGTGTTGGAACCGCCGTAGATCGCCGCATCGGTGTTGAGAATCTCGCGATATCCGCCGGCGCGTGGCACGCCGACACGATACCGATCGCGCGACACCGGCGTGAAGTTCAACACGATTACCGCCAGATCACCGCTCCGCCCGTGTCGACAGAACGCATAAATGCTGTTCTGCCAGTCATCCGCTTGAATCCAACTGAATCCTTCCGACTTAAAGTCCAGTTCGTGGAGCGCGGGCGTCTCGCGCTGCACACGATTCAGATCACCGATCAGGCGGCGAATGCCGTCGTGACGGTCATACTGGGCCAACTCCCAGCTCAACTGGCTGTCGTGGTTCCATTCCTTCCACTGCGCGAACTCGCCCCCCATGAACAACAGTGGCTTGCCGGGAGTCGTGTACTGATACCCATACAGCAATCTGAGGTTGGCGAATTTCTGCCAATCGTCGCCCGGCATCTGATCGATGAGAGATCCCTTGCCGTGCACGACTTCATCGTGCGACAGGGGAAGGACGAAGTTTTCCGTGAAGGCATAAATCATCCGAAACGACAGCTCGTTCTGATGGTGCTTGCGATAGATCGAATTGCGGCGAACGTATCGCAGCGTGTCGTTCATCCAGCCCATGTCCCACTTCATACTGAAGCCGAGACCACCGTCATACACGGGCCTCGAAACACCGCCCCATGCGGTCGACTCCTCGGCAATCGTGAGGATGCCGGGAAACTCCCCATGGAGCGTGCTGTTGAAATCTTTGAGGAAGTGGATGGCTTCCAGGTTCTCGCGACCGCCATATCGATTGGGCACCCATTGTCCATGCTCGCGGGAATAGTCGAGATAAAGCATGGATGCCACGGCATCCACGCGAATGCCGTCGATGTGATAGACGTCGCACCAGAATCGTGCGGAGGACAACAAAAAGTTCCGCACCTCGTTCCTGCCATAGTTGAAGATGTATGTATTCCAGTCGGGATGGAAACCCTGCCGGGGGTCGGCGTGTTCGTAAAGTGCTGTCCCGTCAAAGCGACCGAGCGAGTGGGCGTCTGTCGGAAAGTGCGCAGGCACCCAGTCAATCAGCACCCCGATGCCCTGCTGGTGCAGGTGATCGACGAACTCATGGAATTCCCGCGGCGTGCCGTACCGGCTGGTCGGAGCGAAATATCCCGTCGCCTGGTACCCCCATGAGCCATCAAAAGGGTACTCGGTAATGGGCATCAACTGCAGATGGGTGAAGCCCATCTCATGGCAGTAGTCCGCGAGCGCGATGGCCAGTTCCTGATAGGTGTGATAGCGGCGATTATCCCAGGGGCGCTTCCACGAACCGAGGTGCACCTCATAGATCGAAATCGGCTGTGCGCTCCAGTCGGTTGCCGCACGGCGACTCATCCATTCGTCGTCCTGCCACTCAAAGCCGTTGACGTCGCAGACAATCGACGCCGTTCGGGGCGGCAGTTCGAAGCGAAATCCGTAGGGATCGGTTTTCTCCAGAATCTGCCCCGACTTCGCCCGCAGGCTGAACTTGTACGTTTCGCCTTCCTCCATCTGGGGAAGGAAGCCCGTCCAGATGCCCTCGTTGCTTCCGTAGAGGTAGAACGCACCATGCTTCCAACCGTTGCGGTCACAGACCACGCAGACTTCCGTGGCATTGGGAGCCCAGACGGCGAAATGCACTCCCTCGACGTCATCGCGGCACTCGGAGTGCGCACCCATCACGCGGTACATCGAACAGTTGACTCCTTGGACCAGAGCCGTACGTTCCGCAGTCGTAAACTGCGGCGGGAGCACGGCGGGTGGCGCGGAAATGTGGCGGGAAACCAGGCCAGTCATGCGGGCCCGTGTACGACCGGATTTCAGAGTCTCCGACATGTCAGCCATCTTTCCTGGAACGACGGCGGGACCTGTCCGACGGAACGTCGACGACCGCCCACGTCATCACGCGCCGCTGTCCATCCGACGGCACTGGCAGGCGGCGCGCCACTTGGCACAGTCGAGGACCGCGCCTCTTATTGTCGGACTCGCCTGTTGAAGTCAAGCCCCATCTCGCTGACCCGTCCTCGTGTGGCTCGTCCAGCCGTCAGCAGAGACCGGCCGTCGGAACCTTTCCGCCAGATAATCCGGGCGCCGCAGAGCAACCCGAACTCACGGTGACCGACGCCCGGCCGTCGGGTGGGCGCGCCTCCCGCTCGGGCTAAGGCTGGGATTTTCTCCGTCGCGCCCGCGAAAACAGCCGCGCATAAGGTCGTTCCCGTCCACTGCCGCTTGACGTCCCGGCATCAATGAACTGGTGGAGCGGAATTGACCCGTCGGCCGCCAGGGCTCCGGCGGCTGGAACCATCGACGGTTCCTCATTCGGCATTTCGAGATCCCCAATTATGTCGTCCAACTCGCACGCAACGGTCTGGGCGATCGACGGCCAGACGTTCTCCGGATCATGAGGATCCGCTGGTTCGATGCGGTCGAATGCTGCAGGGTCCGGCGTGGCTCGCCATGACTCCTGTCGAGCGGTCGCTCGCACCACCGGAATCGGGGCGCCAGTCCCCGCATCGACCCTGCCCTCGTTCCCAAATGAGGGACGTCGGTCTCGCGCAATTTCCAAGGCGACCGCATCCGTCACAGCCTGAATCAC
>JAHBXU010000807.1 GCA_019636315.1 Planctomycetaceae bacterium
CAATTGTTCCCAAGGACGAGGAGAGCACAGGAGTAAACCACGTCAACGAAGTGATGTCCGGCCCCTGCCGACGCGCCGTGGTCGGTCGTCAGACATCAATCACCGCGAGATACCCATCCGCCGGCATTTCGCTCAGATGCCGGGTTCTCTGGACGGAGCCGATCGCTGTCGTCTCCGCTTGCGTCGTGTCTCATCGAAATGCGCGAGAACGAGCATCACCGCCAGTATGACGGCATACACCGCAAGAACCGTCACCAGCGGGCGCCATTCATTCTGTGTCCAGGCGCAGAACCCCACGACCGCGATATTCACGGCCACGGGAATCGATCCCATCAGCCACAACTTCGTGCGGAGTCTCATTCGACCAGTCCGTTTGGGGTGAGAGGACGTTGTGCAGAGCATCAAGAACGGGTGCTGCCGCGGTCAGTTCTGTCAATGAGGCGACTTCAACACATGCGCCCGATGGAAAGCTGCCGCGCGATCTGGTCCGTTGCACTTTGGCGGACGTGCTGCTGAGATGGAGGCGTTCCGTCAGTTTGGTGATTCGACATCCTGGAGCACGGCATGACACCATACCACGTGAGTCGTCGCGGTTTTCTTTCGACAGCCAGTGCCGTGTTAGCGGCCGGATCATGGAGTTTCGCTGGTGAGCGTCCCGCCGTCACGAAACCTCGCGCGACTGATGGCGACGACGCCCACGAACCGAACTGGGATGAGCGGTTCACACTCACCGTCGGACCGAAGAACGCCGACCTCGTCGGCAGCGACGACAAGGTCATTCAAGCGGCGATCGACTATGTGTCGCGCCTCGGTGCAGGAACCGTGAGACTTCTCCCCGGCACGTTCACGTTGCGAAACTCGGTCCACCTCCCCTCCCGGTTGAGGCTCATCGGCAGCGGACCGGACACCATCATCACCAAGGGGCCGTCTGAAACGGTTGCCGTCTCGGCCGATTCCGACTGGTACGATCAGGAGATCACGCTCACCGACGCCGCGGGCTTCCGTGTCGGCGACGGCGTGACGCTCACCACGACCGACCCGCACAACGGCGGCCAGGACGTCATCAAACGCACGCTCGTCGCCCGCGCCGGCAATCGCTTCAAACTGAGCGACGGCCTTCGCGAAAATTTGTGGCTCTCCGGCAAGCCGACCTGTGCGTCGTTGTTCCCGCTCCTCACCAGCGAGCATACGGCCGACGTCGTCATCGAGAACCTCACGCTCGACGGCAACCTGGCCAACAACGAAAACCTGAATGGCAACTATGGCGGCTGCATCTTCCTCCAGGACTGCAACCGCTACACGATCCGCGATGTCGAAACACGCAATTACAATGGAGACGGCATCAGCTTCCAGATCTGCCACGACGTCGTCGTCGAGAACTGCCACAGCCACGATAACGCCGACCTCGGCCTGCACCCCGGCTCCGGGTCGCAGCGGCCCGTGCTCAAAGGCAACCGCCTCGAACGCAACACGATCGGCCTGTTCTGGTGCTGGGGGGTCAAGTACGGCCTCGCCGAAGCGAACCGCATTGACGGCAACCGCAGCTACGGTATCTCCATCGGCCACAACGACACCGACAATGTCATGCGGGATAACGATGTGACAAGCAGCGGCAAGGTTGGCATCCTGTTCCGCGATGAAGCCCGCGGCGAGGACTTCTGGCCCAACCGCAACGTCGTGGAAAACAACCGCATCACCAACAGCGGCGATGAAAACGGCATCGCCATCGACATTCAGGGAAAAACCAAAGACGCCCGTATCGCCAGCAACCAGATCCGCGAGACCCGCGCCGCGATGAACCGCATCGGCATCCGCGTCTCATCCCAGGCGACCAACATCGAACTCGCCCAGAACACGATCGAAGGCTTCGCCACCGCCGTCGAACAAGGATGAACAGAACGACTCCACAGGACTCCTGGCCGTCCTTTGCTCCGACCGGGTTCCCCTGCCCTCCAATTCATCAGACGGAAGAGGTTCCGCGATTCAGCGTCCGGGCAATGTGGCGGTTTCCGACGGGCACAGGCTGTTGAGATACTGTTCGAGGTGGGTATAGCCGTCGTCACCCGAGAGGCCGTTGCGGTCATCGGGGTTGTGCGGGTCGAGGCCATGCTGGCGTTCCCAGGCATCGGGCATGCCGTCGCGGTCCGTGTCGCGCGGGGCCGGTTCGGATTCCAGCACGGGCCAGCCACCGACTTCGGCCTGAGAGTCGATCAGACGATTTGATCGGTCTTGAACCCCCTGGATAAGGCGCGCATCAGCCGCATCACGCCTCAGGGACGCACCCGCATACGTCAGGACGCGTTGGTACGCAGCTTCGGCGGATTCGGTCAGCGGAGTGGCCGCACCGACATCAAACGGGGTCGCGACGGCGATTTCGTCCCAATGGGTCGCAAGATAATTGCGGGTCGTCCAGCGATCGAAGTTGATGGCCAGCGATGGATCGCTCTCCAGATCGGGCCGGCCTTCAAACCGGTTTCCGTCGAGGAAGACTTTCAGAGCGTGGGGATTCTCGATCTTTGTCGCCAGTGGCTTTCCCGAAGCGGGCGTGTCGGGGCCCGGACGATACACATTGTTGATCACGTTGATCCGGCAGTTGCCAAGATTTGTCGCTCCCGTCAGGTTGTAAATCACGTTGTTGCGAAAATCCGCGACGGCTTCGGGATCTGTCTTCGGACTGCCGCCGAGT
>JAHBXU010000808.1 GCA_019636315.1 Planctomycetaceae bacterium
AGGCGAAGTAGTTGCTGGACACTCCGCTGCGGCCCTGCTTGAAAAGTTCCCCGGTCGCCGTATCGAGCGCGGTGACGATGCCGCCGTCCTTAACCATGTAAAGGACGCCCTCATAGGCGAGGGGACTCGAAACCGTGGGCAGCCCGCGGCGGTGGATCCAGTCGACGTGCGTGTCGGTGATGTCGCCCGCACCGCCGGGGCGGATGGCGATCGCCACGTTCTGGGCCATGTCGAAAATGGCCGCCTGCTTGGCCCATTCCGCCGCATCGAGGGCCCCATTCTGATTGAGGTCGATGCGAAAGAATCGCGTCCGGACGTCTCCCTCGGGAAGTTCGTCCTTGCCGATCTCTCCGTCACCGTCTTTGTCGTAGGCGGCCAGTGCTTCGGGGAAGGGCTCCATGGCGATGCGTTCGGTCTGATCGCCGCCCGGCGACCATGTCGCAACAATCAGGCGGCCGTCGGCGATGACCGGCGTGGTCTCCACCATGCGGGACAATCCGCGCACCTGCCAGACGATGCTGCCCGTCTCGAGATCGTACGCCATGACGGACAGCGCTCCGGCGACGACCACCTGTTTGCGACCGTCGACTTCCCAGATGACCGGTGTGGAATAGCTGCGGGTGAAGCCGGGACGATCCGTTCGCCAGAGCACATTCCCCGTCGCGGCGTCGAGCGCCATCACAAAGCTGTTGACATCATGATCTTCGTTGAGAATGATCTTGCCATCCGCCAGAACGGGCGAACTGGCCGCCTCGAATTCATCCTGAAATGGCCCGAGCGGTTTCTCCCATTGAAGCCGCCCGTCGAGGTCGTAACACAGCAGACCATAGCTGCCGAAGAACACATACAGGAACTGGCCGTCGCTGGCGACGGTGCATGCGGCCGGGCTGCCGGTCTGGTGAAAGGGTTCGATTTGAGTCGCCGGACAGACCTGCCGCCAGAGCGGCTCCCCGGTTTGGAGATTCATTGCGACGGTCGCCAGTTGTTCGTCGGCGAACGTCGTCAGGACGAGGCGATCCCCGACGATCGTCGGCGTTGAGTGCCCTCCCGGAAGGGGCTGCTTCCAGACGAGTCGCGCGCCGTCGGTAAAATTCTCGGGCAAAGCCTGCGGCGTCGTCGCGACGCCTCCATCCCCGCGAAAATAGGTGACTTCGCCAGCAGGCGCGAAAACGCCGCTTGCAACGACGGTGAGAAACAGACCAGGCAACAGCCGCTTCGTCATGGGGATACTCCTTGGCATGCGACACCCGACATCCTCCGAGTATATCGGGAGCGATCATCCACTGACAGACGCCCATTTCGATCCACGGTGGAATTCGCAGCGATGGGCACCCGCCCGATTCGCACGAGGTTCTTCCGCCGCTACTGCAGGCGCCCCTACCCGCTGACAGGGTCGACAGAAGGAAGCCAAGTCAACGCCAAGGCGAACGGTCGGCGCTGAATGTCACTGGGCCTGCCGGGAACTTCGCGACGTGAAGGTCGATTTCATGTCCGGCGTTCCGGGAGACCTCAGTGACATCCGCCGAGCAACGCTAGAAACCCAAGTCCTCCAGCAGGACTTTCGATCCTTCGAGCATTCTCTGGAGTTCCTGCTCGCTTTCCGACGGGATCTCGTCGGCCGTGACGACTGCCGCCGCCAGGTTGAAGAGATTCTGAGCCCGGGCGACGTAGTCGACCTTGCCCTCGGGCGGCAGGCCCTTCCAGTACGCACCGCGATCGATCGGTGTACCGAGATCGATCCAGGCGGCGAGCTGGCGAATCTCGGAGTCCGACATGGCGGGCCGGCCCTTGGGCATGCGCGCTACTCCCGGTGCGGTCCCAAGAACAGCGTTCATCACATGCGACTGCGCGGAACGAAAGGCGAGAACGTTCGAATGGGATCTCAAACTGTCGTCGATCACAAAGCCGCCTGCAGCGCTGTTGCCGGTGTGGCATTCGCGGCAGTGGCGGTCGAGAATGGGTTTCACATTCCGGAACCACTCCACAAAGCGCAGCGACTGCGTCAGATCGGCGGCCTGATAATCGGACTTGCTGGCAGTTGTTCCCGCGAACTGCAACCCCGGACGGTGGTGTCCGTGGCAGCCGCGACAATCGGTGCGAACTTCGCCGGGCCGCACCTGATGCCAGGTCATGGAGTGGGTCAACACGCGCCCCTGCTTGTCCAGCAGTTGAAACGTCCAGGAAACGTCGGCAGGAATCTTGGCGAGGAAGGACGTATCTGGATCGCCCGCGGCGTCCAGAATCGGTTTGCCGTTCTTGTCGAACTTCCGAAGCGGAATCTCGCCGAGGATCCCCATGCGTTCGACGCCTTCCGCTTCCCAGCTCGTCCGCGACTCAAACGATCGCGGCGTCGGCGCCTGAAAGACGACACGAACACGGTCGATGTCGGCTGACGAATAATTGCACGTATCGCCCCCCTGGACCCAGGCGGTCTGGAGCGAATCACTCACCGTGTGATTTGTTTCGCGGGCATAAACTCCACTGGAACCGACATACCCGAAGTTCTTGCCCGCTGCATCGGGCAACCACGGATGGACGGGAGGATCGCTGCCATAAATCGAACGCCAGGGCAGGACGGCCCGTGGCTGGACCTCATAGTAGTCGGGAAAATCAACAACTGGGACCAGTTGGTCCCGGGTGGCGATCGGCTGGCCATTGGGAAT
>JAHBXU010000809.1 GCA_019636315.1 Planctomycetaceae bacterium
AACGGATTGAACGGGGAGTATGGACCTGTAGAATTCGGCGTCGATCGTCCCGATGCCGGCGCCGCTTCTGCCGCCGACATTGAGGAAACCGGGCACTCGGCCGCGGACTCATCCGCCGACGCGGAATTCGTCCAGCCGCTGCTGATCGGATTGCCGCAAACGTCCCGCGCGGCCAGCGTCTATGGTCTCTCGCAATCGGCCGAGCGAATTACAGGTCAGGTCGCGGAATCGATCCTGACGCAGGCCCTCACCACCGAGCAGAGCGATACGATCACCCTTGACGCGATCCTCGATCCGCCCGATCTGGGGCGCGTTCATATCCGGCTGACGCGGTCGGAATCCAGCCTGACTGCACACGTACGGGCTGAAAACAGCGACGTGCAGCACATCATCGCGGAACATGGCGGCCTGATTGAACAAGGAGTCCGGACGCAGTTGCGATCGGACGGTGTCTTGCACTTTGCTCTCGCAGACTCGCATCTCGGCCAGGGGTCGTCGGCGCCCGGCGGCCATGAGCCACCGCCTCGCCCGACCCTGTGGACAAGCGGCCACCGCGATCACACCCGAGTGACCACCGCCCGTCAATCCGCCGGACGATCAAACGCCGAAGTCGACGTCCTCGCATGACGATACTATCTAAGCGGTTCCTTTCAGGAGTTTCTTATGGCGTTCGGCGGCGCAATCACGGCTCAGGAATCTCAGCAGCAGTTTCTGCAGTTGCTCGTGACTCAGATCCAGAACCAGGATCCGCTCAGTCCGGTCAAGCAGGAGGAATTCATCCAGCAACTGGCGCAGTTCTCGACGCTCGAAGGCGTCGAACGGCTGAATACCCAGTTCGCCGACATGCTGGCGCTGCAACAATTGACCAACGGCGCTCAGCTTGTGGGAAAGTCCGTCCGGATTGACGATGGGGCCGGGACCCAGGTCGGCAAAGTCGATGAAGTCTCTTCGGTCGATGGCCGGCTGATGCTCCGCGTCGCAGGTCAACAGGTCGGCATCGAGAATGTCCTCTCGATCGTCGACGGCGCATGAAAGAGTGACTTATCGGCCCGGCGGCAGCGTGACCGCTTGATTCCCGGCTCGTGAATCTTGCCGTCCGCTCATAGTGCCCGATTCACGGGACGACTTGAGGCGGAGTCACAACGCCAGGATTCTCTGCTGCTTCCTGGAGCATCTCCGGGCCATCCAGAGGGGGCGACGGAGGCTCGACGACAATGGTTTCCGGAAACGGCGCAGCGAATGCCAGGCGGCTGGTCACGCGGCGCGCACTGTCCGTCAGAAAGAACCTGGGGCTGTTGGACAGAAACGCCGTATACGACTCCTTGTCGGCACGCTCCTCCCGCTCGATCTCCCGGAATAGCCGAAACTGTCGCGGCGTCTCGCGCAAGGGAGACTCCTGCGGCCCATCGTAGACTTCGACCACACGCGCCACCTCCCGGTCGTTGCGCGCGTCGAGCACACGGAGATCAACCGTCATACGCATCGGCCGATAGGGTCGAAAATCGGGCATGACGACGTAGATGACATAACTGATCGGACCTAGGGGGTCAGCGGCTCCGACGAGGGGCGGCTCGCACGCATCTGGCGGGCAGCCGCGCTTGCAGATGCCCCGGACCTCGACGTCCTTCGCACCGCGATCGCGTAATGCCGTCGCCAGTTCGTGGCAGAACGGCGTCATGAGCGTGTTCTGACGCTCATCGTTGCAAACCGGGACAATGGTGACGGGAGAGAGCCAGGCCAGCGCGCTCTGGCAGGCGCACTCGCAAGGGACGACGGATTCACAACAGAGTGGTTTCTGTCGACACCCGCAAAGGAGCGACCCGGCAATCGCAATCGACAACGCCACGCCGAGGCTGCGTCGCGACAGCATCGACGCCGACCAACACCGCTTCACTTTTACACGCAAACCGCTCCGTCGGAGGGTCCTACTGTGGCACATCCTCTCCCTCCTGACTGAATTGCTGCCTCTGCGGGGGCCGATTCGCTCGAACATCCAGCAGTCGCTCCATTCCTTCAATCACCTGGTCAAGAGTCTGCATCTCTCGGGCATGCTCTTGAGCGCGCAGAGCTTCGAGAGCTTCAATCCTCCGGGTGAGAACGTCGATCGTGGAACGCTGAGCGGCCGCCGATTTTTCGGCGGCATCCACCGACGAGCGCAGATCGGCAATGTACTTGTGCAGCGTGGCTTGATCCCGCTGCATCTCCTGCCCACTGACCGCCGTCACCCGATCTCCACTCTGCATGTGGTTGAGCAATTGCTGCATTCGCGCGACATCGGACTGGAACCACTCAACCTGCCGTTCCAGCGTGTCGATGCGGTCGGCGACCGCATCGGACTTTTCCGTCATCGCATGAGAACTCGATGCCGCACGCCTCTCATCTGGAATCTGCGATCCTCCGTTGTCCGCAGACGCACTCGTCACCCCGAGCGCAGCCGCTGGAAGCTCCGGCGGCGACGGCGGCGCCTGAATGAGAGCGGCGGATGCCTCTGATGCGGCAGCTGCTGCTGACTGGGACGACTGTTCGGCAATGACATTCTGCGGCACGATCTTCGATGCCGTCAACGTGCTGTTGAGCGGCGACGTCGCGCAGCCGCACAGCAGGACGGTGAAAAACGTCGCCCGGTCGACCCAATTGCGGAGCAGGCTGGGAGTGGACATG
>JAHBXU010000081.1 GCA_019636315.1 Planctomycetaceae bacterium
GGCCGCCGGGTCGCTAAAGCCGCGCAGAAGTTTCATCGCTCGCACGAAATGCCGTCAGGAGGGAATCCGACTGGACGCGACAAGTATCGTCTGCCGCGTAACGAATGCAACCATAATAGCGAATCGGTTCCCGCGTCCCCGCGAGATCATCCGACACTCCTCGATTGGCCCGGCGGCATCCACTCGGTAATGGGGGACATCGGAGCCGCGGATCCGAAACGCGCCATTCCTCATGAAGCAGAGCACCATTACAACTCCGCGGGGAATCGGGCGATCCGTCGCTCACGCTTTGGGCTCTGATGGGCGACGTGTTCAAAAGAGCCTCGAGCCTGTGGGAACGTCCATCATTGGTCATTGTCGGTCACGAACATGGCGTCGCCATAACTGAAGAACCGATAACGTGCGGCGATCGCCTCCTGGTATGCAGCCAGAACCGGGTCGCGCCCGGCGAAGGCGGAGAGCAGGACCAGCAGCGTCGAGCGCGGCAGATGAAAGTTCGTGAGCAGCGCGTCGACCACCTTGAATTGATACGGCGGGCGGATGAACAAGTTGGTCGCACCCGAGAAAGGGGCGAGTGGTCCTTGCGCTGCGGCGGACTCCAGGGTGCGGACGGTCGTCGTACCGACTGCGACCACGCGTCCGTCGGCAGCCCGCGTCGCCTCGATTGCTTCGACCGTCCCCGACGGCAGTTCGCACCATTCGTGATGCATGCGATGTTCACTGAGCCGCGAGGATGAGATCGGCCGGAATGTTCCGATCCCCACGTGCAGCGTTACGGTGGCAAGACGAGCCCCCTGAGCGGAGCAGCGATCGAGAATCTCAGGAGTGAAGTGCAGCCCGGCCGTCGGCGCGGCGACGGCGCCCGGCGCCCGGGCATACGTCGTCTGGTACCGCATGCGATCATCCTCTGTCGGGGACTCGCGCTCGATATACGGCGGCAGCGGCACCGTGCCGAAACGGTCGAGCAATGTGAAGGCCGCAGCGTGTTCTTCGACCGTTGCGGTCCATTCACCGTCGTCAGTGCGTTCCTGGAGAGTGAGCAGCAGGCGCGCCGTGTCGGTCGCGTGCGGCGGTTCGAGTGTGATCGATTCGCCCGGCTGGAGTTTTCCCCGAGTCTGGCCGATGATCCGCCACGCACCTGCTTCCGTGACTCCCAGAAACAGTCCCTCCCAACGCCCACCCGTCGCCGTCCGCACTCCGGCGAGCTTTGCGGGGATGACTTTTGTCTCGTTGAGGACGAGCAGATCCTGAGGGCGAAGTAAGGATGGGAAGTCGCGAAAACTCCGATGGGAGATATCGCCCGACCGACGGTTGAGCACCAGCAAACGCGATGCGTCGCGTTCGGGCAAGGGCCGGTCGGCAATCAACTCCGGAGGGAGGTCGTAGTCGAACGAAGAGGGGTCGTCGAGATCGAGCATGGGCGAGTGGATGCATAGTCCGTGGCGGATCGATCGTATAGTCTGTCGAGACGGAATCCAAACTCGCCTTTCATCATGTGCGTGTCGCCGCTCCCGTGCCCGAATCTCCGGTTCGCATCGCGTTTTGTATCACGGAATTGGACCCCGGCGGTGCGGAACGGGCGCTGGTCCGGATTGTCACCGGCCTCGACCGCAAAACCTGGGAGCCGCACGTCTATTGCCTCGCGGGGCACGGCCCATTGGTCGACAAACTGGAGGCTGCAGGTGTTCCGGTGACATGCCTGGGAGCAGGTTCTCCTCGCGATGTGAGCGTCATCCGGCGGCTGATCCAGGAACTCCGGCAACTGCGACCCGAAATTCTGCAGACGTTTCTCTTTCACGCCAATGCGGCCGGGCGTTTCGCAGCATGGCGTGCTCGCGTGCCGGTTGTCGTCGCCGGCGTGCGGGTTGTGGAGCCCGATGCCCGCTGGCGCATGCTTTGGGACGGCTGGACGCGGCGTCTCGTCGACCACACCGTGTGCGTCAGCCGCGGCGTCGCTGACCGGTATCGGAAACTGGGATACCGCGACGATCAACTGACGGTGGTGCCCAACGGAGTGGATATCGAACGGTTCACTGCGGCATCACCCGCGAATCTGTCGGTGTTTGGAATTCCTCCGGAAGCGAGAACCGTGCTCTCGATCGGCCGGCTGCATCCTCAAAAGGGACAGCGGGACTTGATCGCGGCATTCGATCGTTGCGTGCGATCGGGACACACGCTGGATGCTCATCTGTTGATTGTGGGTGACGGCCCCGACCGAGCCGCCCTGGAGGATGACGTCCGGAGCCGCGGACTCGGGGGCCGCGTTCACTTCGCCGGGTGGCAACCGGAGGTCGCACCACTGTTGCGGGCGGCTGACTTGTTCGTCCTTTCGTCCCTTTGGGAAGGGATGCCGAACGTCCTGCTGGAGGCGATGGCGGCTGGTCGGCCGTGTGTGGCGACCGATGTCGAAGGAGTCGGCGAACTCGTCATCGATGGAGAAACCGGGCTGCTCGTCCGGCCCTCCGCCGCTGAAATGCTGAGCGACGCAATCACCCGTCTACTCCAGGATGATGATCTCGCGACACGATTGGCCGCGACTGGTCAGCAGCGCGTCCGGGAGAAATTCTCGTGGACGAGCACGATTCGTGGGTTTGAAGCCGTCTGGCGAACACTGCTGACGCGCAAGGGGCGGATGATTCCCTGACCAGTCGCCTGTCGGTGTGTTCGCCCAGAGACAGGGTGACGGTTCACGTTGGCACCGGCGTTGCATCCACGATCTGGCGGATGATGCCGGTGGCACGCTCTCTTTGATTCTCGCGGATCAATCCCCGGCAGACGACGCGGTGTGCCAGGACGGGAACGGCCAGGTGTTTGATATCGTCCGGTATGACATAGTCACGCCCCTCAACAGCAGCGCGGCTTTGCGCGGCTCGGTAGAACGTCAGCGCACCGCGCGTGCTGACCCCCAGGACCAACTCGTCATGCCGACGCGTGCCGTGCACGAGTTCGAGGATGTAGTCGTTGAGACTTTCGTCGACGCGCACCTGTCGCACGGACGCCTGAAGCGACTTTAACTGGTCGGAAGACAACACGGGCTGCAAGTGGTCCACCGGCTCGCCTTCGCGGTGCTGCTTGAGCACTTCGCGTTCAACGCTCCGTTCGGGATATCCGACGTCAATCCGGAGCATGAACCGATCGAGCTGGTTTTCCGGCAGGGGATAGGTCCCTTCAAACTCAAAGGGATTCTGCGTCGCGAGGACAAAAAACGGATGCTCCAATCCGTAAGTCTGGCCGTCGATCGAAACCTGATGCTCATTCATCGCCTCGAGCAGCGCCGACTGCGTGCGCGGAGTCGTGCGATTGATCTCATCGGCCAGCAGCACATTGGTGAACAGCGGGCCCTTCCGAAACTCAAACTCCCCTTTGTTGGGAAGAAACACGCTGGACCCGATGATGTCGCTGGGCAACATGTCGGGCGTACATTGGAGCCGTGTGAACACACAATTGAGGCTCTGGGCAATCGCTTTGGCAAGCGCTGTCTTTCCGACGCCCGGCGCATCTTCGATCAGCAGATGCCCTTCCCCCAGTAACGCCACAACGGCCAGCCGAATGACATTCGGCTTCCCCAGGATCACCTTGGCGATGTTCGATTCCAGAAGTCTAATCAGGTTGCCGTCCACTGAAACCACGAACGGATCCTTTCTTCCGCCGGGAATCCGGCAGTCTCGAGACAGGTCACCTACCGCTGAGCGTCCGCCAGTCTACCGCCCCGGAGCGCAAGAATGAATACTGCAGGAATGTGTCGAAATAATCGGGCGTGGGAACGGAACCTGGCGCGGACGTCGAGTCGCCTTGAACCGTTCATTCAGAACGGTCCCTCTTGGAGGGCGTGTGTGACAAGGTGCAAGGACAGCGATTCGCAAGATCCCACGCCGTTGGCGGTGCCGTCGAACGATAATGGCAACGTCTCGGTCGCCATTGGAGGGAACAGGCCAGTCAGACAGCCGCTGTCCGACGGCAATGCCATTGGCCTGGGAGGAGCCCCCCGCCGTGCTGTCTCCGCTCTGGGGCCGCTGACTATGGCCCGTTCCCTCGCCCGGAGGGAAAACGATATGTCTGCGTCTTCTCGGATTGTGGTAACTGGGCCGTATTGAGCGGGCGGAGCAGATGCATCCGGTCGAGTCCCCACGCGGCGGCCACACCGACGGCAAATCCGCCAATGTGCGCCCACCAGGCGACGCCGGTTGCTTCCGCCGCCGTCACAGACAGAGTCCCCTGGAAAAACTGAATCAGGAACCAGATGCCGAGGAACACAGAGGCGGGCAGTACGATGATCTGCCAGATCACGAACAATGGCAAAAGCGTCATCACTTTCGCATGAGGATATGAGACGAAGTATGCCCCCATGACGCCGGCAATCGCGCCGCTCGCACCAATCGTCGGGACGGCGCTGCCCATGTCGGTCACGTAATGCGCCAGGCTCGCGGCTCCTCCGCAGACCAGATAGAAGATGAGATATCCCAGATGGCCGAAGCGATCCTCCACATTGTCTCCAAAAATGTGCAGGAACCACATATTGCCCAGAAAATGCATCCAGCCGCCGTGCAGGAAGATGCATGTCAGCATGGTCAGCACGGGCGGCACGGCCGAGGGAGCCGCAGGTCGCAGGACCAACTCCTCTTCGGGTCCGCGGGCCGTCATCACGCGTCGCACGGCCACCTGAATCTCGACCTCGGCATTCGGGTTTGAGATCCGTGCGGGGATCATCCCGTAACGCTCAACCAGCGAGGGAGCGTCGGGCGGCGTCGCCAGTTGAGCGAAGAATGCGATCGCACACAGTCCGATGAGTGTGTAATTCACCACCGGTTTCGATCGCGAGGGGATGTTGTCTCGCAGCGGAATCATCAGACGGACCGGTTTGATTGCTGGCCGATGGGAGAAGCGGATGCAGTGCAACAGACGGAGAACCCGCGCTGCAGGACGCTGTTGTTACTGCATCGTAGACGCCTGGGCCTCGCGAGGAAACGTCATCGGTAGTCTTCGCGAATCGGATGGAAGATATCGAGTGCCTGGCAACCCTCGTCCAGTGCGATCACCCGATGCGGCATACCTCCCGGGATCAGATACATTTCGCCAGGGGACAGGACCTTATCTTCCTCGCCGACGATGAATCGGGCGCTGCCGGAAATCACCATGCCCACCTGCTCATGCGGATGAGAATGCCGTTCGACGACCGCGTGAGGCTCCAGGACGGCCAGGCTCAGCATCATCTCTTCGCCGGCTGCAGTGAAGACATTCACCCCCGGAAAGATGTTGTGCTGGGCACACTGGCTCTGATCGACAAAAGCAGACGTCCGCATGGGGCGTATTTTCTCCAGTGTTGATGCTGCTCGGGAGCGGATCGCGCACGTCCCGTCGACCAGGCAGGCGACCTGTCGGGACAGCCCGATTATGCGATGGATTCACAACCGCAGCAATGATGCCACGCGTACGGGTCAGAGAAGGCATCCGGTCCCGAGCGGCGTTTCGCCGCGGCGATCCCTGCCGTCTGCAAGGAACAGACAGCCGCACAGGCTGGTTTTTCCTCAGTGCGTCAGAGGTTTTTGTTGCTCACTGACTTGAGCGAACGATAACATTAAGGAGTGCTCCTTCGACACGCCCTGCGCGAATGTCTGGCAAGCTCTCTATTGGATGAAGGCCGTCTCGTGCGCCATGACGCCGGCGGCTGCGGGATGTCCGCACTCCAAGTCACCGGCACGTTATCCTCACGCGACACGCACGAAAGGAAACCGAAATGACCTCTCGGTTCGGCGCCCATCCGGCAGCACAGGGAAAGTTGGTGCTCGCCGTCACTCTGGTTGGATGCCTGTGTGCCACGAGCGATGCCGCCAAACCCCGGGGCATCATCCGCAAGCTGACTTACGATCCCAACGCTCCCAAGATTGAACTGTTTGAGGGCATCGATAACGAGTCCCTGTCCGTCAAGATGATCGCCAAGGGTGCGGAAGGCGGGCATCTGCTCGTCGAGAACACAACTGATCAGCCCCTGACCGTCGAAATGCCTGAATCGCTCGTCGGCGTGCACGTCCTCGGACAGATCGGTGGGCTCGGCGGCGGTGGGGGCCTGGGCGGCGGCGGCCTTGGTGGTGGCGGCCTCGGTGGTGGGGGTGGCGGTCAGGCCGTGGGAGGGGGCGGCGGGGGCCTCGGTGGCGGCGGGCTCGGCGGAGGCGGCGGACTCGGTGCGGGCGTCGGTGGTGCTGGTGGAGGAGGGTTCTTCTCGATTCCGCCCGAAAGCACCGTGATGGTCCCGTACAATTCGGTCTGCCTCGAGCACGGCAAGCCCAATCCGAAGTCCAGCATGACCTATAAGGTCGTGCGTACCGAAGAGTTCACCAGCGATCCGACGCTCCAGGAGTTGCTCAAACTCGTCGCCCAGCAGCAGATCCCGGCGAAGGTCGCTCAGGCGGCCGCCTGGCACATCGCCAACGGCATCTCCTGGCAGGAACTCGCCCAGATGAAATACGACCGCGTCGGCGTCCCCGACACGTTGCACTTCAATCAAGCCGAACTCGCGGCTGCACACCGGCTGGTCTCGACCGCGCAGGCGAATGCCGCCAGCAAGAACGAGACCCCCGAACAATCACCGACGCCCCGTATCTCCCGCGTCAACGTGGCTCGCTGACAGTCGCTCAACGGACGCTTTTCCGATATGCACACGACGGGACGCTCTCCCCTGAGAGCGTCCCGTTTGTATTCTCGCTCCATTCAAAACTCTGAAAACGAGCGCAACGTGGTAACCAAGGACCGTGAGCATCTCCACGTTTGAGCCGTTCGGTCAGTGCACGCCCGATGAGTGGAATGGTGTACACGTGATACGTATTTGTCGCCGATTTGCAACCCCAATGCGGTTCGCCATGGGCGTGTGTTTAGCCACACATTTTGAATGTGTGGCTAACGCACGCGCATGGCATCGCCCGGCGGTCGCGAGCCGTCGTTTAGCTGCACATTTCATATGTGCGGCGGACCCCGCGACGGCCGAGCGACTCCCCCGGCGGCAAATCATCAAGCGGCATTGGCGGTGGGGGCGGTGTTGAGTCACCCGACTCGTTCGTCGGGGCGACATCGTCTCGTTCGATCCTCGCGTCGTTGTCAATCGCGGGCGCCTCAGTTTGCGGTTCGACTGATGGAGTCGAGGGTGCCGAATCAAGCAGCGGCTTGAGCCGGTACGTCCCCGGCGTCTCACCGGGGACGATGAGTCCGCCCCATGCCTGGGACCCGCGGAACAATTCTTCGAGCGACGCAACGGTCGCTTGCTCAACGTGTTCCTGATGGCGGCCGCGCTGAGCCGCTACGAGAGCGGATTGCAGCAGGTCGGCCTCGTCGACAGACGGCTCGTCCGTCTCGTACACCGTGAGAAGCCGGTTCAAGACAACCGCCTGAGGCAGGTTGACGCGATATGTCGCCCCACCCCACCGAAACTGAGTGACCGACCTCGCGGCGATATCAAAGCCTTTTAAATTAATCTTGAGTTTCGCGAACTCTCGCGTCACCCGCAGGTCGGTCGGCTGTGCGCTCCCCACTCGGACATCCTGGGCGTGGCTGCCGCCTCGCGGCCCGAACAAATCATCCCGGATGATCACCTCGTAGTCGCCCGGTACGAGCCGCAGTTGCGTGACGCCGACGTCGGAGACCTGCTGTTCTGAATTCTCTACGAACCCGCCGAAGGCGCTCTTGCGGCGCAGGGCGACGATCAGGCCGTCGTCGCGGATGTCGACGTTTAAGACACCGACGCGGTCGCTCGGTTCGGATGCGGGGGACGGACTCGCGGTGAACGGGTCTTTGGCGGGCGGCAGCGGTTGAGGGGACTCAATCGGTCCGAGCTGGAAGGGATCGAGGACTTCTCCAATTTCCGGCGGCTGTGCACTTAGCGGCGGCGGGATCTGCGGCTCAGCGAGGCGGTAATGGCCCTCCTTGTGGCCCGGGACAATCAGCGTGCCCCAGGCGGGGTGCCGCCCGTGGTCGAACACGGCTTCAACAAACAGCGGGGCCGCCATGCCCATCATGCCGAATCCCCCGTCGAAATCCTCGTCCCCCGGAATAAAACCTCCCGCCCTGCCGCCTTGAATCCGGTTCAAGTCCACAGCCAGGTCGGTCTTGGGAACTTCTGGCGAGCCGGCGGCGAAGGCGATCAGCAGCTTTTGAATCACCTGTCCCTGCAGCAGATTGACGGCATAGGCCGTTCCGTTCCAATAGAAGTTGTGAGTGGCCGGAGAGCCGGTCCACCGCGGCGGCCGCCGGGCGATGTCCTGCCAGTTGTACTCCAGTCGCGAGACGTGGGCATCGTCGTCGTCAGGAATGTTCACGGTGGCGACGTTGGATATGGTTGTCTCCTCAAAGGGCAAGTCGCCGAACATGCCACCCATGGCGAGCCACGCCGTCCCGTTGGACCAGCCGAATTCGCGGCCGTGGACCCGAATCTCGTATTCGCCGGGCGGCAGGCGGATCTTATTGACGGCGCCCGCCTGGAACGACTGGAGCATCACCAGATTGCCGGCCCGAATGAGCAACTCGGACGGCCGGATGTCGTCGACCTTGTTGGCGCTGTCGGCATCCGTTCGATATATGCTCAGTCCCACGTTCCCGAGCGCAGTCGGATCGAAGGGAAACGTCGCCGTTGCCGCGGCCTCCCACTCGCGCCGCTGCTGAATCGACAATCGCTCGGCTTCCGCCCGCAACACATCTGGTTGCCGCTGCCGCTGGGCCTCGGCAATCTGAAGGCTCTGCTGAATTCTCGCGGCATCAACTGTCATCGCCCTGTTGTAGCGATCCATGGTTGCCTTTCTGGTGACAACAAAGGACGTGATCAGCATCACAAGCAGCAATGGGATCAGAACCATTCCGCCGACGATCATCCAGCCGAGGACATTCCACGGACTTCTTGCGGTCGCCGGGGTCCGTTCGCTCCCGCGATGCGCCGATGATCCGCCTTCGGATGGCCTGGGATTCACCGCATACGCGACCAGCAGCGGGATGCAACCCATCATGATGGTGGGCACACCCACAACGGCTGCGGGAAAGATGAAACTCCCGCCGAACTCCATCGGATCGCCGTTGCCGACGATGAAACCAAACAGGATCGGCAGCCAGGGCAGCGCGAAAATGCTGACGCCGGCCCAGATCGCCGTCCGACCGACGCGGCGGATGTCCCAGGGACGCGCGTTTCTTCGCCGGACAGCCGCGCGAGACGGCCCGTGCAACTGGCCGCGAAGAAGCAATCCCGTCAGCACGATCCACACTCCGACCAGGACAATGGGAATGACAATCGTGCCAAAGTCGCGGCCTTCAAACGGCGGCAAGTCGGGGAAGTCGGCGGCGACATAGGCGAATGCCACAATCACACCCGCGAGGATCAGCACCCCCAGCAGAATCAACAACCTCCCGAACAGGTCGCTCCGGGGACGACCGCCGCCTTCTCCGGAACCGAACGATTCCTTGCGGCCGAATACGCGCGTGACGGCTCCTCCGAGCAGCATCGCCAGCAGGCCCAACGACGACGTGAGCAGTAATTGCCCACCCACGGCCGGATTCCAGGGGCGACCCTCAATCATTCGATAGAGAAGAGCCGCGAACCAGGGAAGGACGAGGATGCCAGCGCCGATGACGATCAACCCACGCCCAACGCGGGCGTCGGACGGAACCTGCGGTGCGGGTTGGACAGCGCGAACAGGAATGGGTCGAGGCGGTGTCTTGACGGATGCCTTGGGAAGAGAAGGCGGATGTTGAAGTCCGGCCAGTCGATCGCCGAGAAACTCCGCCACTTCCTCCGCCGATTGAATGCGTGCGTCCGGGTTCTTTTCCAACAGCGCGTTAATGAAATCGCTCAACCATGCGGGGATTTCCGGGTTGATCTCCTCGATCGGTCGCGGCACATCGTCGCAGACGCGGCGGATGGCGGCGGCGAGGCTCGTCGCGCGGAAGGGGGAGCGACCGGTGCACATCGCGTACAGCACACAGCCCAGGCTGAACAGGTCGCTGCGATGGTCGACCGGGTCGCCGGCGGCTTGTTCCGGCGACATATATTGAGGTGTCCCGCTCACTTCACCGGTGCGGGTAATGCTGACGTCGTCGACCAGCCGCGCGAGGCCGAAGTCGGTGATCTTCACGCGCTCGACACCGTTCTCCAGCAGAATGTTGGCCGGCTTGATGTCGCGGTGGATGAGGCCCTGCTTGTGAGCGGCGGCTAAACCGCAAGCGAGTTGGTGCCCGATACGGAGGATTTCGGTGAGTCGCAGC
>JAHBXU010000810.1 GCA_019636315.1 Planctomycetaceae bacterium
AATTCGAGAACACAGGCTGGGCGTCAAACGGTCGCACACACCCGCGGTCGCTCCCTGCTTCAAGACTTCCATTCGAAGCTCGGTCACTTCCTGAGAATACGAATCGCTATGAATCGACGTCAGGGATTGCCTTTCGAACAGACCGACGACATCCTTTTGTCCTTCATCGCCAGCCAGTCAACCGCACGTTCATACCTCCAATTCTCATGCCAGGTTGTTGGAAGATGCGGAATGAAGTCCATGACCATGAACAGCTCTCCGTCGAGAGTAATCGTGCCATGAATGGTCGGGGAGCTTAACTGACAGGGTACCAGCACCTCACGATAGAAGCTGTAGCCCAGCGAGTCGTCCGCAATCTTGATCACGAGATCATCCACGGCGCCCGAATCCATCCTGCACCGCACGTGATGCACTTGTCTGTCGTATCCATGCCTGGAAACCGACTCATAATGAATGATCTTGCGAGCCAGAAGATGGCCAAGCTCATTCTGAAGTGCCTCAGTATTCAAAAATGCTCCGGTATGTCAGCCGATGACTGCGAGCGGAAGATTAATGCCTCGCCCCAAGTTGAAACCATTGCGTCGCTGCAAACGCAGCATTCGGTAAAATGAGACTGACAGCCCAGTAGAGCCTGCAGTGCGGACCGAAGCGTGCCGGATGTCCTCACCGCAATACCAATGATCGACTCGTGATCTTTCCCATCGGCATGCAGGCTTCTCCACAGAAGCAACCCCGGTGCATTCCGCGTTGCTTCATGCACCCTACCTGGCTGAATTCTCGACCAGTGGTTGGCTTTTATAGCCGTGTGGAATCGATAGCACTCGATCGACGACGGCGTCGTCATATGCTGCCTCCAAGAATGCATACATTTCACGAAGACGGCCAGACTTACGCAATACATCTTCATATGAAATCTGAAAGCAGTTTGTATGTCTATCCATGTAACGCATATACCAATCACCAGCCATTTCCATGAACCGCCGTGCACGCACCGGATCGTTCGCCCACCAATCGCTCCGGACGGCCGATTCGATGTCCCGCGTGTTCAGAAGCAAACAACATTGCGGAAATATCATGCAGAGAAAATCGAGATAGGATTCGAATGCTTCGTAGTCCGGAAGCGCGAGTTCATTGCGATTTTCCGGACTGCTCTCCGGATAGAACTCGCTCGCGTACCAGATCTCCTTGAAGCCAAAAACGGAAGGGGACTCATGTCCGCAGATCACAGTCCGCGCCAGGTGAGAAAGCTGTTCGGCCACCGCGGGAAGTTGCAAATCGTTGAAGAACGGATCGGAGGGAGACAGAATCCGATTGCCGTTCACCGCCTGTGTCAGCTTTAGCGATTGCCAGAAACCGAACAGGCCATAAAAGCAGTTTTTGTTCTCTCCCCGAATGAGATATCCATCGATGCGGTTCAAGAGGCCCATCAGCAGCGTCGAGCCGGTTCTCCCAAACGTGACGATGATTACGCCTTTCCATGCCATCAGCGACCTCCTGTCGGCGTGGCAGCGCCAGGCCAGAACTCGGCGCTCCCCCACCTCTCTGAGATCTCGCGATAGTTCGGAATACGGGCCAGCGTATCACTCGTGTTGAGCTTTGCGTCAGAGTGAAGAATCGTTTGAACTCGCGGCTCTTGCGGATTCAGCTGGACGCCCAGTTTTGCGGCAAGCGTGCAGAAACACTGTAGCCTCGCGCTCATCGGCAGTTGTGGTGAGAATAAATCTTCGTAATAGATCACATGAACGCGCGTCGGAGTATCGGACGCCGCCATGATCTGCGTTTCCCACTCCCAAGCGTAGCGAAGATACCAGCCAATAATCGCTTCATCCAGCGGTTGCAGTTGCTGTCGAGAAAGTTGTTCTCTATACTCTGCGACCTCTTGGAGCGAGTGCGGTTGAGTCGGCA
The DNA here is from genome assembly GCA_019636315.1 of Planctomycetaceae bacterium. GTDB lineage: Bacteria > Planctomycetota > Planctomycetia > Planctomycetales > Planctomycetaceae > JAHBXU01. The sequence continues at coordinate 1,906 of JAHBXU010000810.1, forward strand.
TGTGGCCCCACAGATTGGTCTGTTGGCCGAGAAGGTCGGAGAGCACCCTTGCGAGTTGGTTTCTGCGTCTCAAAAATACAACCGTGGCAAAGCAGTTCAGCAAGTCAGCGTTGACGCTGACCCAGTAGCTGCTTTGTGAGAGGCTATGAAGCGTGGAATGATGAGACTTGTTCTCGAATGGCCAGCCATTGGGATCCCAAACGTGTTTGATCCCCTGGCATGTGTTTGTCAGTCCGCGACAGTACGACGCCAGTTCAGTCGGACATTTCCATGACTCACCGTAGTCCGGTTCATAGGCGATGCGGACACCGTCGGCGCAGCTAAGAAGGCGAAAGAGGGCCGTGCTTCCCGATCTCGGAAGCGAAACGATGGCAAATGGCTCAATTGAGGCCTGCATGTTCGACTCTATTGGGGCCGCGCTCTTGAGCCGGTGATCGCGTCTGGAGTCACCTGGATGATTGATGACGTCACGATTTCAGTCCGACGACGTAGTCGGTGTAGCGAACGTCCTTAAGCCCGAAGAAGCGGCCAAGAGCGAACCACTCTTCGGCTGTGAGTTTCCAGCGAGGATCGTTTGGTTGAGTGGTCCAGTCCAGGCCAACCACATCAGACAGGATCACGCCGCCGGGGCGGAGGAGGGCCGTGTAACTGGAGAGCATCGTTGACAGGTGCTGTCGACAACAGCAGAAAGTCGTCGGATTATTATCCACAATGAAGTCATAGCGACGCGAAAGGAGACAGGCGATGTTTTCC
>JAHBXU010000811.1 GCA_019636315.1 Planctomycetaceae bacterium
GCAATTCCGCAGCAGCAGCAATCCTATTTGACGTCAGTGGAGTCGGGTTATCATACGGAGTTCCCGAACGCGGCTGACGACTATCTGGAAGCCGGATGGAAGGTGGTCAACGTCGGTGGCCAGCAGGCTTTGTGCCGCAAATGCCACGCCGTCGGCGGCTTCCCTTATCAGGCAACTGATCCGGCAAAGGATATTCGCGGACCGAACCTGGATGCCGCAGCACAACGGCTGCGGCCGGATTGGCTCCTCCTGTGGATCTATCACCCGACGTGGATTACGCCCTATACGTCGATGCCGATCAACTTCGCCAAGGGACAACCCAAGCTTCCGGATCTGTTCGACGGCGACGGACAGAAGCAGTCCGTCGGAGCGCGGGACGCACTCATGAACTACACCGGCCTGTTGGAAGCCCTTGGCAAGGTCGTCTATGAGCCTGAATTGCCCGGGACGCCGGAACAACCGGCGGCCGACGGGGCCGGGGCGGGAGGTGAGTGAGTTGTGATGAAAAGAACTCAGATGACGACGCGCGTCCACTTAACGAGATGGCTCGTTACCGGAGTGTTGCTTTCGACGTGGTCCCTCAGCGGCTGTGGTCAGGGGCTTGGCGGAGGGGCGGCCTTCGTACCTCGCGTGCGCATCCTGCCCGACGCGGATGCCGCAGGACTGGTGACGGGCGGTGCCGCTGCGGACGTTCAGGTCGCGGGCTATGGGACGCTGCGTGGACGGGTCGTCCTGGATGGACCCGCCCCGAGCCTGCCGCCGATCCTTCAACAGGATCAGATCAAGCCGGCGGATGCGGCCGTTTGTGTTTATGAGAAGATGCCGCGGCACGAGAATCTGGTGGTGGCGGCCGACGGCGCCCTGGCGAATGTGTTTATTTACCTGCCCAAGGCGCCTCCCGGAACCAAACAGCCGGAAGGAACATTGGAGCCGTTGAAGTTTGACCAGGAGGTGTGCACGTTCCAGCCTCGTTGTCTCGTCGCCCAGGCAGGACAGACCATTCTGGTTCTGAACAGCGACAATTTAGCACACAACACGCATACGTTTCCCAATCGCAACGCCGGCTTCAACAGCACAGTTTCGCCCGGTGAGAAGGTTGGAGTGCCGCTGGTCTACACGCGGTCTGAAGCGAAACCTGTCCGGGTGACGTGTGACTTTCACGCCTGGATGGCGGCTTTCCATCTCCCGCTCGACCATCCGTACGGGGCGGTCAGTGGTGTTGATGGAACATTCGAGATCGCCAATCTTCCGGCAGGCAAGCATGAGTTTACCATCTGGCACGAAGTCGCCGGGGACATCAACAAGCGATTTGTTGTCGAGGTCCCTGTCGATGGCGTGGCGGAAGTCGAGATCAAAGTCCCTGCGCAAAGCATGGCGCAGTTCGAAGGAGAGCGGTCAAAACGGGTCGTATTGTCTATGATCCCCTGATGGCCCGCTTCTCCTCCCGTGTGGATTTGACTGAATGAGGTGTTTGTCATGAGTCGTCAATGTGCGTTTTTCATGTTCCCGGCGATGATCGCTGTGGGCCTGTTGGTCTCTGGATGCGGCAAGGGAAGTCAGACGCCGGAAAGTACGACGGTCATCATGCCGGCCGAGAAGCCGCAGCCCGAGGAGACCAGTCCGGCACTGGAATCCGCAGCTCCGACGGAATCGGCTCCCAAGGCGGAAGAGGCGACACCAGACGTTGCCGTCACTGAGACAGTGGCGGAGTCCCCGGCGGACGCAAGGCCGATTGAAGTGGAAGTCGCGGAGGACGTGACCTCGGTCACCGAAACGCCGCCTGCTGCGGCTCCTGCAGAACCGGTGGCCGAAGAGACGGAGGTCGTTTCTGAAACCGTGACGGTGGCGTACCGACCGGCGTCCGTGGATCTCGGTGCAGAGCCGGGCGGAACGATGTTCAAAGGCCGCGTCGTGGTCAAAGGGAGCGCCATTCAACCGAAGCCAATTGAGCCAAATAAGGACGCGTTCTGCATCGCGTTAGGACACATCAAAGATGAATCTTTGGTCGTGGGGCCCGATGGGGGGCTGGCGAACGTGATTGTATGGCTGCGAAAGGCGCCGGCCGGGGCTAAAATCCCGCCCCCTCCGCAGGAGCCTTTTGTGCTGGACAATATCAAGTGTTCTTTCTTCCCACATGCGGCCGTCCTGCGTGTCGGGCAGACGATGCTGGTGAAAAATGAGGATCCAACAGCACATAACACCAGGATCAGCCCCATCCGCAATCCGGCATTTAATCAGACGATCGCTCCGAATGAGCGCAAAGGAATCGAAGTCGTTTACAAGCAACCGGAACTGGTGCCAATCAAAACGCAATGCGACATCCACCCTTGGATGGGTAGCTTCCATTTTCCGGTGGAACATCCGTGGGCGGCCGTTAGCGACGAGAATGGCAACTTTGAGATCACTGGCCTGCCGGCCGGAGATCTGGAGTTTCGACTGTGGCATGAACGCATGGGGTACGTCGAGAAGTCCGTCACGTTCAAGTTTGCTGACGGGGAAACCGTCGAGCGGACGTTTGAAGTGGACGCGTTGAAGTTGGTGGAGTAGGCGTCGGCCCAATGGCCGCAAACTATGAGACGGTGTGCTCGCGTTGAGGAACCGAGCTCAGCTGGTCGTCCGTGGGAGGTTCTCCGAGTGAGAGTCGGCTTGTTCATCAT
>JAHBXU010000812.1 GCA_019636315.1 Planctomycetaceae bacterium
CACGCGGGACATGCTCGCTGTTTTCACTGTGGCGGAATCAGTCAACGCCCGCGTCGTGCTGGTCGGCGATCGGCGACAGCATAAGAGCGTCACGGCGGGAGAACCGCTGAAACTTCTCGAAGACCGGGCAGGCTTGCCAGTGGCCCAGGTCACGGACATCCAGCGGCAGAGCGGCAAGTATAAGCAAATTGCCAAGGCCCTCAGTGAAGGACGAGTTGGCCACGCCTTCGAGCAACTGGATGATCTCAAATGGATCAGGCAGGTGGATGATAAGGAACGCTACCAGCAGCTTGCTGCGGCGTATCTCGATGCGGTGAAGGAACACAGCAAGGAGGGCAAACCGAAAACCGCCCTGGTCGTGTCCCCCATGCACGCCGAAGCCGCCAAGGTCACGGAGGCCATCCGCACGGCCATGAAAGCCGATGGAACGCTCTCCGAGGAGCGGATCATCACCGCTTATGTCCCGGCGCACCTGACCGACGCTCAGAAAACCGACATCACCGAATACGAACCGGGCGACCTGATCCAGTTCCACCAGAACGCCACGGGGTTTGTCAAAGGGGCGCGACTGGTCGTGGATGAGGAAACGAAACCGCCCCTCGAACAAGTGGAACGGTTCGAGGTGTATCGTCCCAAACCACTGCCGCTCGCCGTCGGTGACCGAATCCGTATCACGGCAGGCGGGACGACCAAGGATGGCGAGCATCGTTTGAGTAACGGCGCTCTGTTTACCGTCGATGGTTTTACACCGCAGGGAGACATCAAGGTCAATGACGGTTGGGTGATCGACCGCGATTTCGGTCACATCGCTCACGGCTATGTCACCACCAGCCATGCCAGCCAGGGAACGACGGTCAACAAGGTGTTCATCGCCATCAACAGCGAGTCATTCAAGGCGACCGACCAGCGGACGGCGTATGTGGCCATCACCCGGGGCAGGGAACAAGCGGTGATCTTCACCGACAATCATGAGGAACTGCTCAAGGCGGCGCAGCGGGCAGGCAAGTCGCTGACCGCCACGGAACTGGTCGATTCGCAGAACAATCCTGCCGGGAGATCCTCCGCCGAGGTCTTCGCCAATCGCCGGTTGGGGTGGCGTCAGCCCGGCGTGCCGGAAATGGCCAAGCCGGTTCCGGCACAGGAAATCACCCCGAACAGGGAACATGATCATGCTCGATAATGGCACATCGCATCAAAACCGGCTCCAGGCCAATCCGCATCTGGCAGGCAAGATCGCGGGTGGCGGTCCCAATCCGCCAGACGGAAGCGAGGGGGCGTGCGCTGCTTTTGGCTTTCTGCGTGGCATCCGCGACCGGGCCGATGCCATCGAGTTCCGCATGAGTAGCGGCAATAGCGTCTGGTTCCCCTACAACTGGCTGGGCACCGTGAAGTTCGACCCTTCGGCGGGACTGCTGCTCAAATTCTCCGGCGATCTGGTCTACCTGGTGCTGGTCCGGGGGAGCAATCTCAACCGCCCCATCGAGGAGACCGGCATCGACCTGATCCGGGCCGGGCTGCAACGACACCGGGTCACCTGGGTACGGGAGATGAGCGAAGACGACATCCGCCAGACCGGTGAGAACGGCCCGACCATCGACGGTATCGTGATTGGGGAGTTCGAGACGCGGGCGGCGCTCACGGAATGGCTCACGCAGAATGCCCCCATGTTCCTATAGGTCCGTCCCGTTATTGCTCTTCAGACGACAGCGATGACATCACACTCAACCAATGGACCGTCGCATTAGGGTGGGGTAAAAGCGTGCTGTCATTTATACACATCTCCAAATCCACAATTTCCTGTGGTCCTGTCGCCGCCTCTCATCACAATATCTGGTAGTTGACAAGTGGGACCGAACATGCAGGGGGATGCTCCGGCTGACTTGTGTATAAAAGACAGGGTAAAAGCGTGCTATCCAGATGATCGCGGCGACGGGTTCGGTCAACCTCCGATCTGTCGAATCTGATCGTGCAGATCGCGAATGAGGTCGGTGGCGACGGACTCGTCGCCTTGCCTGCGGATGGCCGACAAGGTGAGGGCGTGCTTTTCCAGGATCAGGATGCTTTGCGGGTTCTGCTCCAGGGCGTGCTGCTCGCAAGACATCATCAAGAGCCGTGCGATTTCGGTGGATTTGACGAATCCCAGCCCGCGTGCGTGCTGCTCGATCGTACCAGCAAGTTCGCACAGCGAGCGAACAAGTTGCTTGCGGGCTAGCGGATACCGAATCATCATGCGATTCAGATGGAGCAGGGACGAGATGCAATGCTGCATGTCATCAATGAATCGTGCCCGCGCGACTTCGAGCGCCTGTTCTGCCAGAACAAAGACGGGTTCCTCATATTCCGAAGCACCCAGGCGGTGCGCCAGCCCCACCTTGCGTGAGAGGGAGTAATCGGGCAGCACCATGCAGGGTTCATCGAACTGTTGCCGGTATTTCAGGTAGACGGGCGGTACGACTCTGGCAGGCAAGCGTTCGGAAAATGTCGTTCGATCCACGGATTGAACGCCAGGCACCACGCCTCGCCGATCCGGCCCGACATAATTCCGACTCAAAATAAATCCCCTTGGTTGCTCGGCGACCGCGAAAATCGCGGACAGCAGCATTCTCGCTGAGAACGGTTTTGGCACGAACTCCGAAATCCCGGCTGAGAGGG
>JAHBXU010000813.1 GCA_019636315.1 Planctomycetaceae bacterium
ATTGAGGATGCCCTGTCCGCTGCCGATGGGGCTCCCCGCCGGCATGACCGATGTCGCCCCCGCCTGTTTGAGCCGCTTGGCAGTAATTGGATCGTCGGTCGTGTAACACAGCACCTGAAAGCCGTCCGCGACCAGTTGCTCGGTGGCCTGCAGCGTGGCGATCGGGTCCGGCAGCAGCGTCCGGGTATCGCCGAGGACTTCCAGTTTGACCCAATCGGCTCCAGGGTTGTTGAGATTCGAGAGGATCTCCCGCCCCATCCGTGCGACGCGCACAGCGTCCTCCGCGGTAAAACATCCCGCCGTATTGGGCAGAATCGTAAACCGCTGCAGGTCGATGAAGTCCAGAATGTTCCGCCCGCCGGCGTCGACCAGGCGCTCCCGGCGTACGGCCACAGTAATGACCTCCGCGTCACTCGCCGCGAGGCATTCCTGCATCAGCTCGAACGTCGCGTACTTCCCGGTGCCGACGATGAGCCGCGACCGGAACGTATGCGTCCCCAGCGTCAGTGGTGCGTCGTTTGCCCCGTCGGTCGTGTCCGTCATGCCGGTCATGTTCCGTTCCGCTTTCTGAATCGCCGCGTCGCTTGACGTCACCCTCCGCCGACCAACGTGACGATCTCCAATTGATCCCCCTCGCTCAACACGCACTCCGCGTGGTGTGCCGAGGGAACGATCTCCAGATTCCGTTCGACGGCGACAGCACGCGTTCTGATGTTCAGCGAGACGAGCAGTTCGCCCACGGACGTTCCCGCGGCAACGTCCCGCGCTTCGCCGTTGACAATGATCCGCACGGGGAATTCCCTATTGCACTCGTGTTTGAGGATTCTATCGTGGTCACTATAGGCGGGTTCACCCTGTTGATCAACGAGCGATGAAGGAGCCGCACATGTCTCGGATTCCCCTCGACGGTAAACGATTGCTCTGCTTTGTCGGCGACATCTACGAGGATCTCGAGCTCTGGTATCCGAAGTTGCGTCTCGAAGAAGCGGGTGCTCATGTCACCGTGGCTGGCGAGGAAGAGGGGAGGACCTATTCCGGGAAGCATGGCTATCCCTGCCAATCGGATGCCGCGATCGACGACATGGAGGTCGACGACTTCCACGGCGTCATCTGTCCGGGCGGCTTCATGCCGGACAAGCTTCGCCGTCATCCCAAAGTGCTCGACCTCGTCCGCGGCTTTCACTCCCAGCAAAAGCTGATTGCCGCCATCTGCCACGGCGGGTGGATCCCCATTTCGGCCAAGGTCTATTCAGGAGTTCGCGTCACCGGATCGGCGGGGATTAAGGACGATCTGGTGAACGCCGGCGCCGTCTGGGAAGACAAGGCGGTCGTCGTCGATCGCCACTTCGTCAGCAGCCGCAAGCCAGACGACCTGCCGCATTTCTGCCGGGGCATGATCGGCGTCCTGACGGAAGTCTGACGCCGAATCGCGGCCTCACCACGCGGCGCTCTTACGCCTGATCCCTCAATGTGAGGCGGGTGCCGCTGCGCCCCATGTCCGGAACCGAAAAGATCCGTAACTCGCACTGCCATCGCAGGATAACGCCCCCTCACTGACGCTTCAGGTGACGATGAAGGTGAGTCATCCCACGGGGAGAGCAACGGACGATGATGTCGTGGGCTGCTCGCCTCATCGACCAACTGTCAGGAGTCGTACTGCGGAGAGAATTCCCAGAAAATGGACAATTTCCGACACCGGCACTGTTGAAATAGGTGAACTGCGAAGGACATACTGATTGCATCGAATATGCACAGGATTGCGGGCCGATTGGGATTCGACGATCTGAGCCCGCATTTGATTGAACGACCGGTTCGCCGTCGAGTTTCCAAGTCCAGGGTGGAGAAGTGCAATGCGGTCAAGTCGATGGGGGTTCACTGCGTTTGCCGTATTATGTCTGACGACGATCCTTTCGTCGAAGCCGGCCCATGCGGCCATTATTGATGACGTGAACGGGGGCTTCCTGCCGGGCAACTTTATCTTTGCCACCGGGATCAACAACATCGGTTGGGAGTACACGCCGACCTTTGACTACACGCTCCAGGGCATTGAATCGACATTTCGTGCGATTGCGAATCCGCCGGTCGCGACACGGTCAGTGACGCTCTCGATCTACGACTCGGTCGCCGACGCCCAGGCGGGCAGCGCTCCCTTGCGAACCGGAACGTTCACAGCCGGCGCTGGCGGCGGCAATTTGGGAATCAGCTTTGCCGACCTGCTGTTGACAGCTGGCCACAGCTACTTCGTGGCATTCTCCGGCATCCCGGGCGTCGAGGGACTGGGCCTCAATATCGTCGATTTCGACGTCAGCCTGCCCCCGCCGCAACCTCCCGTTCCGCCCTTCGATCTGAACCCGGCAGTTGATTTCCTCAATGGATGGTACACCGGCACCGATTTCACGTCGTTTATCGACGGTGTCGATTCGCCGGGATTTGCGGCTCCGATCCTCCGCTTCGACGGTTTCGTGCAGGCGGTTCCTGAACCGGGCACGTTCGTGCTGACGGCCGGACTGGCCGGATTGGGACTGGTTCTGCGTCGTCGGCGCAAGGAAACCGACGCAGAAGCCGCCTGAACAACACGTGGGCGCTCGCCCGATTGGTTTGTGATCCCCCCCCTCCCGAGGTGGTTCACGACAACTTGATCAACGC
>JAHBXU010000814.1 GCA_019636315.1 Planctomycetaceae bacterium
GGCGCTCCCCGCCGGCAGTGAGGACGGGACCGGCACCTCCGACCTGACGCCTGCATTCACGAGTTGCCGCCGAAGTTCCAGGTGAGCGTCAACGATACGGTCGTTGTCACACAGTTGGCGAATTGAGATTGCGGCGCGGCGCCCCATGTCTGCGGACTCCTTCGCCGGCGTACTGAGCGCTCGCTGCAGCGCATTGGCCAGAGCGTCCGGATTGGCCGTTTCGGCCAGCCATCCGGTCTCGCCGTCCTCAATCATTTCCGCCATTCCCCCCTGACGCGTGGCCAGCACAGGGATCCCCGTGGCCATCGCCTCCATACAGGTGAAGGGGAAGTTGTCCCAACGCGAGGGAACAACGGACAATCGAGCCTCGGCAAGAAACCGGGACAGGACCTGGCGCCGCTGCTCGCCGTGAAAGCGGAAATGAGACCGCACGGCTCTCGGAATGCGGTTCGCCACCAGAGACCGCACGCTTCGCTCCCGGTCGAGCGTATCCCCACCAATGAAATCGAATGTCGCTTCTGGAAACTCACCGGCAACTCGCGCGGCTGCGTCGGTCCACTCATAAACGCCTTTGCGCGGCTCTACGCGTCCGACGAAACAGACCGACGGCCGGGTGCCTCGATGCGGATCGAGCGGCGGCTCCACCCATTCTCCCATTGGATAGGGGATCGTTTGAACGGCGCCCGCGGCCAGCCCGTGCTGCGCTTCGATTTGCCTCGCGAGAAACTGGCTTGGGCAGACCAGCGCATCGGCGGCCAGGATGCTGAAGTTCTCGAGTTCGATGGCCGGCGTGACGTGAGGCAGACGGAAATCCCAGTCGTTATGACGTGCGATATACTCGGTCGGCGAATGCAAATGAACGAGACACGGCGGGCGCTGCCGGGGCCCCAACCCGAGTGCGCGGCGAAGTTGGAAGTAATACAGCGGCGCCTGATACTCCTGCGCTTCGATAATGTCGATCCCCTCCTCCTCGATCAAACGCTCCGCCAACAGCGCGGCTTGCCAGGCGAAACACTGCGGCGGAAAGGGCGATCGAAACAAGGCGGCTGCGATGTCGTCGTCGAGCGCGGGATGCGGGCGCGGCGGCAAAAGCGAAGCCCCATCCTCATGGGGAATGCGGTGAATCACCAGCCGCCCATCACATGTCCGCTCTATACTGGGATCCGCCTTTTCCCAAAGTTGACCAATAACATGAACCGTTTCCCCACGACTCGCCAGCAGACGCGACATCTCGGCCGCATACACGCCAATGCCGCCGGCCGGCGCCGGAGGAAACTCGGGACAGAGCAGCAGATGCTTCATCGCGTTTGCGGCTCCAGAACCTGCAGAACGGACGCCGCTGCCGACTGTCGATGGTCCCACAACGCCGTCAATGCCAGGACCGTCGCGGTCAGGACAAGGAGGGCCACCATGACATGACCTGCCACGCCGACCTGTCCGCGCGTGACACCGATGAACCAGCACAGAACGAGCAGCGCGGCCGTCGCAACGTGGGGCCACAACCAGTCGTGCGAAGTCGCTTGCGTGCGATGCTTGGCCGTTACTGTATATGGAACGCGGCGATTGCGAATGACGTCTCCAATTGCAAACAGCATCTGCGGCCATGCCGCCCAGTACAGCAGCCAGGACCGCCAGTGCAGCCCGCGCTCGTTGACCGGATCGAGATAAAACTGCTGGCGGAAAGCCCCACTGAGACCCAGTGCCGCGATAAGGAACCCCGCCGGTAGGATGGCCGCTGATGTCAGCATGACCAGATCGCCGCCAACCAGGCAGATCGCACCCGCGGCGACGAGCGTCATCACCGGCTGCAATCCCTTCAACAAATAGTTGAACCCGTGCAGAAAGCTCAACACCTTCGCAAGCACGGTTTGATCCGACGCGAGGCGGGAGTGCACTCGAAACTTCAGATCGAGCGCCGACCGCGCCCATCGTCGCTGCTGCGTGAGATAGGTTGGCAGATCCACGGGCGCCAGACCATATGCCAGCACTTCGGGAACGTACACGCCCCGCCATCCCGCATCGCGATAGTGCAGGGTGGTCAACTCGTCATCCGCATTGTGGGCGCCGAAACCGTCGATCTCCCGTAGCGCGGAGACCCGGTGCGTGTTGTGTCCCCCCACGATGATCGGAAACCCCATTCCGTTGCCGGCCATCTGGAATGTGGAAAAGTAATCAAATCTCTCTTCAGCCGCGCCACGCGCGACCCAGGTCTGATGGTCATTTCCGTACGCTTGAGCCGCCTGAACGTACCCGATCTTCGGATCTTGGAAATAGGACAAAACACGGTCGAGAAATCGCGGCTCCGGCAGATGATCCGTATCAAACGACGTGATGATCTCGTACTCGGCGAATCCGTGCTCGGCAAACCATGCGTTGTAGTTGCCGTACTTGGTGCGGCTCTTGAAGGGGCCGTCCTCGGACTGATAGCGCGCATCGCCCTTGCGTGAGTAATGGCGCGCCCCGAACCGTTCGCAAAGCTGTTTGACGCGGTCGTCGTCCCCTTCATCCAGCACCCACGTGTCGTGCGGAGACTCGATTGCGACGAGCGCCTCCAGCATCTGCTCAAGCAGTTCGATCGGCTCCGAATCGGGGACAAACGTGGTCGCCACACCAACCTTCCACGTCCGCGTGGCCTGCGGC
>JAHBXU010000815.1 GCA_019636315.1 Planctomycetaceae bacterium
TGCCTATATCATTTCACAATCCATACTTGCAGTGAACTACGTGCCATTCGTCACATCGGCCGGGTTGATCAAGCATCCCCCGCTCGCGCGCTCCGGCATTCACGACCGATGCGAGTTTCGAAAGCGGCTTCGCTGCCGAGGTGGCATCGCTCTCTGCAGCGAAGGGTTTCGCCGAACTGCAGGCGGTGTGCTCTCCGGCAGAACACCTCTGCGACCTGGCGCCGACCGCAACTCCCGCTGGCTTGCCCAACCGCCAGGACGAAGCAAATCCTCGATTCAGTGGAGGTCGAAGTCACCGTCCGCAGTTCCGTGGCCAACTGACTGACCACGGACACGCCCGCATCATTGCCTGTAAGGTTCTCTCGGCGAGGAGCGGGAGTCACCATTTCAACTTCGCCTTCCACCGTGGCCGATGCTGACTCGCAAATCAGATTGATTCCGCGCCGAACCTTATCGATACCAGCATCGGTGCCGTCGGAGTCTCGAGGCCCGATGAGGTCTTCTGAAGGAGATCCCACTTTTCGGACCATTCCACCCGTTGCCAGGTGGGAGGAAGGCGGGGAGTATGGATTTCACGACTGAAGTCGGAATTCCAGAATCTGACTGCTTGACACTTCGGAAACTTCCGATATATTTGAATGTGTGAGGAATAGATACCATGAGCAGAGCGCAGCGACGTTGGACCGATCTGGAAGCCCTCGGGCAGGCGGCTGAATGTCTGCGAGTGTTGGCTCATCCGCATCGGTTGCGGATGGTTCAGATGCTCTTGGCCGGCGACTATTCCGTCGGCGAGTTGGCCGACGCTTGCGAGTTGCCCACCGCGATGGCCTCAGAGCATCTGCGGCTGATGCAGCGGTGTGGATTTCTCACCAGCGAGAAGGATGGACGGAAGGTCTACTACCGCGTGGCGGAACCACATCTGAAAAACATCATGCAGTGCATTGAAGAGCGGTTTGATGCCGTGGGCGCCCGTCGCTGATTTTTTTAGCCCAACAGTTCGATCATTTCCGAACGTTCGACATATAGACAAGACCAATCAACTGACACAGGAGTCCGTCATGACGATCAGCACCATCTCCCCGAAGCAATTGTTCGATCTCACTCAGTCCGGTACGCCGATCGAGTTGTACGACGTGCGGACCCCCGTGGAATTCCGCGAGGTCCACGTCCCATTCGCTCGGAACATGTCGCTCGAAAAGTTGGACGCGCAGAAGCTGGCCGGCGGCCGCGACGATTCGGCTGCACCACTCTATGTCATCTGCCGGTCTGGCAGCCGCGGTAAGCAGGCGTGCGAGAAGTTCCATGCGGTCGGCTACACCAACGTGGTCAACGTCGAAGGGGGCACGCAGGCCTGGGACCAGGCCGGCTTACCGGTCGTACACGGGAAGAAAGCCATCTCGCTCGAACGCCAGGTCAGGATCGCGGCGGGATTGCTTGTCCTGATCGGCTCGGCGCTCGGAGCGTTGGTCAGCCCATACTGGATCGGCCTGGCGGCGTTCATCGGAGCTGGATTGGTGTTCGCCGGGATTACCGACACCTGCGGAATGGGAATGCTGCTCGCTTGGATGCCGTGGAATCAGGTACAGGCCACACCGCCGGCCGGCATGAGCCATTCGCCGACCTGCCCGCCGAATCAAACCAAGCCGTACTGTGGCTGAGTCACGTGCTCATTACCGTCGCCCATCACACCCATCAACACATCCCAAGGGGTTCATCATGAAGACCGTCACACATGTCTCCCAGCAAACGTTTCGTCACGAAGTCCTGCAGTCGCCGGTTCCCGTGCTGGTCGATTTCTACGCCGATTGGTGCGGGCCGTGTCGGATGTTGGCTCCCACCTTGGAACGGCTGGCAACAGAGTTCACCGGCCGCGCGAAGATCGTCAAGGTCAACATCGACCGAGAACCGGGGCTGGCGGACCAGTTTCAGGTGTCATCGATTCCCACACTCGTCCTGCTCGTCGACGGTCGCGTGGCTGGTCGCACCACCGGGCTGGTGGGTGAAGCGGGACTACGCCAGGCCCTGAATCAGCTCGTCGGCTCGGCGGCGTCCCCGCAGTACGTTCGCTGAACTTCTTTGGCTCAATCATTCATCGACCGATCAGGAGAAGTCCTCATGTTCCTCAAGTATGTCTATGACAGATCGCTGGCCCACGCCTCTTATCTGGTGGGGTGCCAGCGCAGCGGCGAGGCGGTCGTGATCGACCCCGGCCGCGATGTGGGCCAGTACCTCGATGCCGCGGCTGCCGAAGGACTGCGAATTGTCGGCGCGGCGGAAACGCACATCCATGCCGATTTCGTGTCGGGGTCGCGCGAACTGGCGGACCGGGTCGGGGCCAAACTGTACCTCTCCGACGAAGGCCCCGCTGATTGGAAGTATCAATTTGCCGATCAGCACGATTCCCAGCTGATCAAGCACGGCGACGTGTTCCGTGTCGGCAAAGTCAAATTCGGAGTGCTGCATACTCCAGGACATACTCCGGAACACATTTCCTTCCTCCTCACCGACGAGGGAGGCGGAGCGAACGTTCCAATGGGGATTTTCACCGGGGACTTTGTGTTTGTGGGTTCGATTGGCCGACCCGATTTGCTGGAGACGGCCGCCGGAGTGATCGGAAGCGCCGAAGCCGGCGCCCGG
>JAHBXU010000816.1 GCA_019636315.1 Planctomycetaceae bacterium
ACGGCCCGAGCATCCCCTCGCGCTCAACGTGGGGGGCGTCGGTCATTTTGCGAATCACAATTTTGAGAAGTCGCTGGAACTCTTTGAAACGGCGAAGCAGCACGGCGTGTTGTATCCGCAACTGGGAGGCCAGTATCTGGAGAGCGCCAGGAACTACATCGACTATTGGAAGACCGAACAGGAGATTCGCCGGAAGGAAGCGGCTGCCACCGGCGACCAACAGTTGCCGCGCGTCCTCATGAAGACCGACCAGGGCGACATCCTGCTGGAACTCTTCGAGAACGAAGCCCCGAACACCGTGGCGAATTTCGTCAGTCTCGTCGAAAGCGGCTATTACGACGGAATTCCGTTCCATCGTGTGCTGCCGGGCTTCATGGCTCAGGGAGGCATGCAACCCGATCCGTCAAAGGCCGTCGACTATACCATCAAATGCGAATGCTATCAGGACAACGCACGGCGGCACTTCACCGGATCGTTGAGTATGGCGAAAACGCAACAACCTGATTCGGGCAGCACGCAGTTCTTTCTCACGCACCTGCCGACGCCGCATCTCGATAAAGAGATCGCTCCCGAGAGCGTCCACACCGTCTTCGGGCGCGTCGTGGAAGGCATGGACGCTGTTGCCGCGCTGGGGCAGGGCGACAAGATCCTGTCAGCAACCATCGTCCGCAAACGGAATCATGAGTATCAGCCCGTGACTCAACCAGGCCTGTAGTTTGCAGGAGAGTTCATTGACACCTGGTGCCGTCGAGTCCCAAGTCGATGGTTTGGCCGTTGGACGGCGATGTCCGCAACGTCGCGTGATCGAGCAGATGACATCGAAATCTGATCGTCCGACGGCGGACCCGCCCGTTTGAGATGGCCGATTATTCCTCCACCTTCGCTTTCGCAGCGCCGATCGCTGACGCGAGTTCCCTCCAGACGATCCTTGATCCTCCCATGACGACTGGCGACGCATTAGCCAATTGGAACGGCGAATTGATGCCGCTCCGGGATGTCCGTGTTTCGGTTCTCGATCGGGCGTTCCTGTTTGGTGACGCGATTTATGAGGTGCTCCGCGTTTATCGCGGGCGACCATTTCTCGAGGCCGAGCATCTGGAGCGGCTGCGTCGCAGCTTGAGGGAGATCCGCGTCTCGTGCGATGTCGACCGCCTTGTGCATCGCATGCGTGAGACGCTGAGGCTCGCCCAGGTTCAAGAAGGGCTGATTTATATCCAGGTGACACGGGGTGAAGCGCCGCGTACGCATCGCTTCCCTCAGGGCGACTGCCGCCCCAACGAACTTGTGTATGTCGAGGAGTTCACTGCCGATCCCTATGCGGTCCCGCGCGAAGCCGGCGCGGCGACAGTGACGATCCCCGACCTGCGCTGGAAACGATGCGATATCAAATCGGTCAATTTGCTGGCCAACTGTCTGGCGGCGCAGCAGGCCGCCGAGCAGGGGTGTGTCGAAGCCTTGCTGGTCGCCGCCGACGGGACGATCACGGAAGGCTCGCATATGAGCGCGTTTGGCGTCATGGACGGCCAGGTGCTGACGTCGCCGCTGTCGCCGTCAATCCTGCCGGGTATTACGCGTGGTCTGCTGGCCCGACTCGCGGCACGCTGCGACGTTCCGTTGCAGGAAACGTCATTCCGCGTGACCGACCTGCCGCAACTCGACGAACTGTTTCTGACGGGAACCACATCAGAAGTTTTGCCAGTGGTTCAAGTCGATGGTCAAGCGATTGGAACGGGGCGACCCGGTCCTGTGACGCGAGCCCTGCAGGCCGCCTATCGCCAGTTTCTCGAAGAACAAAACTGGTGACCGCCGGCCCGAATTCGCAAAGTGACCGAAGCATCAACAGGAACGTTTACGAAGGAGCTGCCGACGGTCCCTCGCTGACGCTTCGGGTTCCTGGGGGTTCAAGCATCTTTGGTCGCCGAGTGTGCTCTTGCCATCTTGGGGAGTGTCTATTTTCGACGTGCTCACCCAACCTCGGTGCGAAAGCGAGGATCCTCTCCTGTCGTGTCGCGATTGACTGCACCGAAGCGGTCTACTGAATGGAACAGACGAGCGCATGTTTGAGTTTCATCTTGACGCGGTCGACGGGCACACCGCGGGGCGGGCTGGACGGTGGATCACGCCGCATGGAGTTGTCGATACGCCGGCCTTTATGCCGGTCGGCACGCGAGGGAGCGTGAAAGGGGTCTGGCCGGGGCAACTGGCGGATGCCGGAACGCAAATGGTGTTGGCCAACACGTATCACCTGGCGCTGCGGCCGGGCGAAGAGGTGATCGCCGATCTGGGCGGACTGCACCAGTTTATGAATTGGGATGGCCCCATTTTGACAGACAGCGGCGGGTTTCAGGTGTTTTCCCTCGCTGGTCTCCGTGCGCTCGATGACGACAAAGCGGTCTTTCGCTCGCACATCGATGGGAGCCTGTTGGAGCTGTCTCCCGAACGGGCGATCGCGATCCAGGAGGCATTGGGAGCCGATTGCATTATGTGCCTGGATGAATGCCCGCCGTTGCCATCGGCTCGAGAAAAGCTGCAGGCGGCGGTCGACCGCACCACGCGATGGGCGGCACGTTGCCGGGCCGCCCATCGCCGCGCCGATCAGGCGTTGTTCGGAATCGTCCAGGGGGGGATTGATC
>JAHBXU010000817.1 GCA_019636315.1 Planctomycetaceae bacterium
TCACTATCGGGAAACCCCCAAGGTCCGAACAGATGAGTTCGAGACAGGGGTTCTCATCGTGATTGCGGGAGCGCAAGTCTCCTGAATTGTGCCTCGGGATTTTCCTGATACGAAAAACCGTTCTTTTCAACGAAGAATAGCTGGACTGCCCAATCTCCGCATGCTATCACAAACTGGGTGCTCCTTGATGATGTGCTGGACTGAAAGTCGGGCTTGCCATGATTGCCAAGTTGAAATCTGTCCGACCGTTCCTCGTGGACGAGAACGAAGAGTTGTACGAGTTTGACGTGGACCTCGACGTGATGGGCGAGATCCAGACGGTGCGACACATCAGCGCCGAGCGGCTGTTGGACGCACAACGTTTTGCCGTGGCCGTTGCCGAAAACCTGGGGCTGCTGATCCAGGAAGAGCGGCATTGGCGTCGCGCCCTGGCAGGGGCGTGGCAGACTCCGGAAGCCAAGCCGGACTGGGCGGACGAAGAAGGCGAGGCCTTCGACGAGGATTCTGAGGAGATGGTCCTCGCTGACGACAGTCCGCAGTCGTTTCGCCGTTAACTCACGGCTTGATCTTCTGATCGCCCCATGTGAATGGTCGCGGATGTCGCTGAGTCCTTCGCGGCATCCTGGCGGACACCGGCACATCCCCCCGCTGGCGTCATCGACGTGATCTCCGATGAACCGGCACGGAACCGGTCCCCTCTGGTGTACGTGTCGTCGAACGATCGGTGGCGGGTTCGTTGAATCATTGCTGCGATTGAGTGACATGGCGTCACCGCGCTGGCCGGGTCGGCGTGTGGGTATCGACGTTCCGTGATCATGCGCACCCGCCTTGCGTGAGAGCGTGCACTCACGAAGTCCTCTCGTGATGAGACTGCCCCGGTTCCGAATGTTCCGCCCCGTTGCCATACCTCCCCCGGCAGGCGCATTCGTCAATTTCCGACGATTTCGTGAGGCGGTAACGCGAGGCGCCCGCACAATCGGACCCCGCTGGATTCCGCAAGATCCGCGGACTTCACAGGAAACCCATCCTGCCGATTGACAAGCTCCTTCGCGCGTCTCCACAATAGCAACCATGAGCCGTGCAGCAAACGTGGCTCGGAGCACAGGCGGGATTACAGATTGTCACAAGAGCTCGTTTCCCAAGGTGTGGGTGACACGGCGGGAAATGAGCGAGACCTATCGATCATCCCGGCGGACTTTCTTCCAGTCCGCCCCCGTGGTCGCCTGACGGCGAACGGCACGAGGCCGCCTTTTCCCACATGGTCCGCGGTCAATGGAGCGAGGTTGTCGACATACGATGCAGACCACGTTTGATCATTCCGATCGGAGAAGGCGAATCGTCATGAGACACGCATCGGCCGCCACAATGAGCGAAGCGTCTCTCGAAGTTCCCGCACCATCGCTGCCGGGCAAGCCGTCACGACATCGGCGGCTCCGGGAGTTGGACGTGCCTCGCGAAACCGTTCGGCAGTTTCGAGACGCTTGTGAGCAGCGGACCGCCTACATCGTCCGGATCTCGTCGTCCCAGGGAGGGAAGAACCCGCAGTCGGTTCTCTGGGATCGTCCCACCCTGATCGTCGGTCGCGGCGCGGATTGCGACCTGCGATTGCCGCATGCGGAAATCAGCCGCCAGCACACCTACTTTCAGATCCTCGGCGACCGCATCTTCTGCGCCGACCTCGGATCACGAACCGGCACTCATTGGTCGAACGGAGCCTCTCAGGCTGGCTGGATCAACACTAATGAGCCGGTCTCCCTGGGCCCCTATTCTCTGACCTTTGAGCGGACTCCGCTGCCAGCGGATGACGATGTCGATGAACGTGAATCCAGCGACGCCTGGTCGACCAACCTGGACGACGCCGAAATGACGGATGAGGACGGGACGCCGGGCAACGAGCCGATGTTCCTGCATTTCGTCAACGCCGGCCAGAAGATCAAACGCTACCGGGTGACGCGGGACGTCACGTTGATTGGCAGTGGCGACGGCGTGAAAATCCACCTGAGCCACCCGTCCGTCTCGCCCGTGCACTGCAGCGTCGTCCGGACGCCGCGCGGGCTTTGGCTCGTTGATCTGCTGTCGACCGACGGGACGATCGTCAACGGCCAGATTGAACCGCTCGCGGAGCTTCGCTCTGGTGAGGAATTCCAGGTCGGCCGTTTCCTTGTCGCCGTCCAATACGGTGAAAGCGACGTCGAACAGGTTGAAGCGACGACCGGGGACGTTTCATCGCACGACCAGTTGTTCGCCCTCCGCAGCTTCCCGTCACCGGCCTCAGGGATGGTCGACGCTTCCCCCCCCGATGCGAATCCAGCTGAACCAGACCGCTTGAACGCACTGAGCCAATTGGCCCATCTGACGGCCGATCGCCCGATGCAGAACGGCGTCCCGGCGCCCGTTGAGGGTCTCTCGGAGCAGTTCGTGCTCAACATCATCAAAGAGTTGGGCGTGATGCAACAACAAGCGCTGAAACACGCGCAGGACACGATGCGCGAAACGATGCTGCAACTTTCGTCAACCTATCAGCAGCGGATCAACACGTTGGAGGAGCAGCACGCGGCATTGCGGGATCGTCTGCACCGGCTCCGACTCGAACCCGATCCGCACGACGCTCCGCGACTCCCGTCGCCCGAGA
>JAHBXU010000818.1 GCA_019636315.1 Planctomycetaceae bacterium
CACCGAAATTGAATGTGAGACGGTCGACTGCACGGAACAGCCGCAGATTTCGGACGACCGTCAGGACGAGATTCGTGAACGTCTTGAGGAGCGGCGCCAGCAGGCAGGCGATGGTCCGCTCCTGTTCGACCGCAAGCCGCTCCTGATGACCGGCGCGGATTTGCTCAACGGAACAAAAAAGGGAATCACCATCCCGCTGGGCTATGCTCCAGGAATGCAGGTACGCCATCCACAATATGGCCGCGGGACCGTCACCGCGACCGACGGCTTCGGCAGCCGCCGCACCGTCACTGTGCGATTTGAAGATGCCGACGCGGTGAAGACATTCCACGCCGCCAAAAGCCCGCTACAGCCGATTGGTACGTAGTCGCCGCTGCGTCCGCAAGGACGTTCCTGCGAACCTTCACGCGAGAATATCGTGCACCACGTGACCGTGGACGTCGGTGAGCCGCATGTCGCGCGCGCTGTGGCGGACTGTGAGCCGCGTGTGATCAATGCCCAGCAGGTGCAGCATGGTGGCGTGCAGATCGTGAATCTCCAGGCGGTTCTCGATCGCGTAGTAGCCGTACTCGTCGGTTGCGCCGAAGGTGATGCCGCCCTTCACGCCGCCGCCGGCCATCCACAGGCTGAAACCGAACGGGTTGTGATCGCGGCCGTCCGAGCCCTGGGCGAACGGTGTGCGTCCGAACTCGCCCATCCAGACGACGAGCGTTTCCGACAAGAGTCCACGGGACTTCAAATCCTTGAGCAGCGCTGCGATCGGCTGGTCCACGGAAACCGCGTTCTTCGTATGGCCGTCGACCAGATTGCTATGTTGATCCCAGCGGTCGCCGTTGCCACCCGGACAGGTGAGCTGGACGAACCGCACACCGCGCTCGACAAGTCGCCGCGCGACGAGACACAGATTGCCGAACGTCCGCGTCCCCGCCCAGTCGTGGGAGAGACCATAGGCGTCGTGCGTCGCTTTCGACTCTTGCGAAATGTCCATCAACTCGGGCACGGCGGTTTGCATCCGGAATGCAAGTTCGTAGTTGGCAATGGCCGACTCGACGGCATCCTGTGGGCCGATGCGGTCGAGCAGTGCGCCGTCGAGCTGGCGCATGAGGTCGAGCTTGCGCCGCTGCGCGGCACTCGTAGGCTCGCTCGGTGAGACGTTGGCCACGGGCATTATGCCGCTCTTGAAAACGGAGCCCTGATAGGCCGCCGGCAGAAACCCACTGCCGAAGCATTCCAATCCGCCGGGGGGGATCAGGCCGCCGTTAAGCACGACGAATCCGGGGAGATCACGGGACTCGCTCCCCAGACCGTAGGTCGCCCACGCTCCCATACTCGGCCGGCCCTGCAGGCCATGTCCGGTGTGCAGAAAGTAGTTGGCGCCCGTGTGCTCCGGGAAACTCGACGTCATCGAGCGGATGACGCACAAATCGTCAGCACATTCGCCCACGTGAGGAAACAGGTCGCTGACCGGGAGTCCGCTTTCACCATAGTGGCGAAACTTCCACGGCGAACCAAGCGTCGCCCCGTTGTTGTCGAACTGCGTCGGCTGAATGGCCATCTTGAATGGCTCGCCGTTCTCCGCCGTGAGCCGCGGCTTCGGATCGAACGTATCGACCTGCGACGGCCCGCCGTCCATGTAGAGAAAGATGACGTTCTTCGCCCGCGGCGGATGATGCGTGCGCGGCTCGCCCGCGCCACTGAATCCGTACGTCGGATCGTGCACCAGTCCCGCAAGAGCCGTGGCTCCGAAGCCATTGGCGGCGCGGGTAAGCAACTCTCTTCGCGTGAACGAAGGATGTGTATGAAGTGGAATCATTGCAAGCTACCGCACGAAGACAAATTCCTTCGTATTAAACAGCACGTGGCACAGGTCGGACCAGAGGCGGGGATCTGTTGGGGCGGTGTTCAGTTCTTGTGCCTGGCTGCTTAAAAACGTCGTTGCGAAGGCGAGTTCCTCGGCGGTCGGGTCGCGCGAGAAGGCGCACCGGTAAGCGATGCAGATTCTCGATTCCGCATCCGCCTCCGGATGCGCCGCCAGCAGCCGCGCGGCCCATTGCTGCGATTGCTCGATGACCATCGGGTTATTCATGAGGGCGAGCGCCTGAGCGGGGACGTTGGAGACGGTCCGCAGGCCGATCGTGGTGTGCGGGTTGGGCATGTCAAATGCCTGGAAGAAGGGATCGGCGAAGTTGCGGCGGACAGCGATGTACAGGCTCCGCCGCCCGGCTCCGTCGACCGGTCCCGATTCCGCCGGACGCCCGCGGCCTTCCATAAACGCCGTCAGATGCACCGGCACGCTGCGACCGTACAGGCGGTCGTCGAGCCGCCCGGACAGCGCGAGCATGGCGTCGCGGATGATCTCGCCTTCGAGCCGCTTGACCGGCATCGAAGCGAAGAGTTGAGGGTTGAGAGTTGAGGGTTGAGAGTTTTCAGAGTCCGGAGCGTCAGTGACGGGGCCGGTCGCTAACGCTCGCAGCTCTGATTCACTCGTCATCCGATACGCGGCCGAGTTCAGAATCAACCGGTGCACGTGCTTAAGCGACCAGCCGCTGTCGACGAGTTCGCTGGCCAGCCAGTCCAATAATTCCGGGTGCGACGGCGGCAGGCCCATGTGGCCGAAATCGTCCGGCGT
>JAHBXU010000819.1 GCA_019636315.1 Planctomycetaceae bacterium
ATCTGCTCGACCGAGCCGCGACGTGTCAATCGTGCGGGCGATGGTCGGTGCGGCCCGCCTGCCCTGCTCCGCCATGCAAACCTCGCTCCCCCGACGGTTAAGGATCCGAGAATATTTCATGAGCATTCCGTGAATATTGACGGTGAAAAACCGGATTGTTACCGTGAAGTCTACCGCCCGGACGGATTTGGGTTGATCTGCGACAAGGCCGTCACCCATTGTTCGCGTTCTTCTGCAGAATCTTTGCAGATGTGAACGTGAAGTTCACCATTTGTTGTCGCAACGCTTAAGGGGCCTTCCGTTCCATTCAGATTCGTCGTCAATGCAGCTCCGTGTTGCCTTGGCAGGGAACTCTGTGCTCATTCGGCGCCTTCCTGGGGAATGCGCCCAATCCGGTTTTGGTTCCGGCTTGATTGAGTGCTTTTGTCAGTCGTTTCGGTTCATTCTCCTCGAAAAGGAATTGCTGCCATGACAGAACGTAAGCGTCGCGGATTCACCCTGATTGAACTGTTGGTCGTGATTGCGATCATCGCCATTCTGATCGCGCTGGTGCTGCCGGCCGTGCAGCAGGCGCGCGAAGCCGCCCGGCGGACCCAGTGCCGGAACCACCTCAAGCAACTGGGACTGGCCCTGCACAACTACCACGACGTCTACGACACGTTCCCGCCGGGCATTGTGTCCCGCGTCGACAACGATGCGATTAACTGGGGTTCTCCCGATGGAGACCTGCTCTCGTCCGAGGCGGGTTGTTGGGCATGGGGCACGTTGGTCCTGCCGTATCTCGAACAGTCGAATCTGTACAACGTGCTGAATCCCGGCCCATTGAATCTGGAACAAGTCGCGGCGACGCCGGCCGGCCTGCAGGCATTGCAGACCCCGCTGCCTTTCTTCCGTTGTCCGTCTGACACCGCCCCAGTGCTCAATAATTTTGATAACACATTGAGCGGGAACGAGATGGTGACCCTCGCCGCACCGAACAATTTCTACTCACGTTTTATTACTGACGGCACCAACAAGCTGGCAATTGCGACGTCCAACTACATTATCGTGGCGGGACCTGGTGACAGCACAACGCCGGCGATCCACGGAGGACAATACGGACCACCGCTCGGAATCGCCTGGCAGAACTCCCGCTGCAAGATCCGTGACATCACCGACGGAACCAGCAATACGCTGGCCATTGGAGAACGTGCCTGGAGATTCGGAACGCTCCTCGCCGGGGCCGCCACCATTTATGGCGTGAGTGCTTCTCCAATTGCAAACATGCATCAGTCAGCCAGTTGGAATATTAAGAGCGCTTATGTCAACGTTTCGGGACTCACTTACGATGGGCTCAACTGGGACACGAACAATCGTCCGCATCAATCACGAGCCTTCAGCAGCCCGCACACGGGCGGTGTGTTCTTCACGCTGTGCGACGGATCTGTCCGCTTCATCAGCGAAAACATCGACTCCGTGAAGGGATCGGTGAGCACCACGGCGACAGGACCGTACCCGTCCGATGTTGTTCAGGCCACTCTCGGGCGGTTGGCCGCGCGCAATGACGGGCGCGTCATCGGAGAGTTCTGAGCAACCCGATTTCTCATCGGCGTCGAGAGAGAATCACGGTGTGCCGAGGGCGTGATAGCCGCGGCACACCGTTTCTCTGGGTGTGGTTTGCTCGTCATCAGGAGTTCTCGACGAGCCATTCGGCAATCACACTTTATTGCCAGCATTGCTTGATTCCCACGTGTTGCATTTCACAAGAATCGATCCAGTCGACATGAAACCTTGGAGCAAAACATCCGCGACTCTGGGCGCGGCGGCACTCCTTATGTGTTCGGGATGCGGTGGGCGCGACCTTCCCAAACTGGCTCCCGTCACCGGCATCGTCACAATTGACGGTCAGCCCGTCGAAGGCGTGCTGGTCGCGTTCTATCCTCAGGGAAACACAGGGCCGACTGGTGGTCCCTCCGGGGGGAGACCCGGGACCGGCGTGACGGATGCCGAGGGGCGTTATGACCTCATGTACTTCGAAGGCGAAAGGGGAGCGGTGGTTGGCCCCAATCGTGTCGAAGTCACGATGGTGTGGCCGGACGGTGAACCGACGCCGGGCGTCAAGGACAAGGTTCCCCGCGGCTATGGCGCGGGATCAAAATTGACGTATGATGTGCAGCCCGGAAAAAACGAGTATGACATTCCCATGAAAGCGAGCGGCGGACCGTAAAGACGGATTCGCGAAGTCGTTCGGTGCGGAAAGTTTCGGGGCGCACAAATGCGCATGGTCTATCAATCCATGGCGCACAGTGAACTGCATCAGGAAATCCGAAGCGTCAGCGAGGGATTGCGAATGGAGCCTTCGCTCCCACTTCGGGTGACAGTTGAATCGATGCGACGAGCAAGCCTTCAAGAACAGGCGGCGGCATGAATATGCAGCGGGCGACTTTCTGGTTGTTGTGTCTGTCGCTCGCCATGGGAGGCTGTGGCGGCAGCGGAGGGGGCGCGAAGCCGGGAGCCGCAGGAGCGCCAGGGGTCGCGTCGGACGAGCCGGGTGTCGGTGCACTCGAAGCGGTGGGGGCCAGCATCCGCACCGAAGGGCCGGAGCGGACCGTTGTCGGCGTCGCCATCAGCGGGCCGCGCGTCACGGA
>JAHBXU010000082.1 GCA_019636315.1 Planctomycetaceae bacterium
GTGGTCTTGATCGGCTCCGTCAGTACGACGCGGCCCTGGGCGCAGTCGAGTTGCCGCAAAAGATAACCGACGGCGAACAGGGCTCCGCGGCGGGTCGCTGCGTCGATGGTGATCCGCGGAGTTTCTTCCGTGCCCGTCGTAATCTGAAACCCTTCCGGAGTGATCTGGCTCTCCGCAGCGGCCTTGCGAAACGTCACGGAACCGCGTGTTCCCTGCCGGTCTGTCAGCAGCCAGTTGATCCCCGTGCGTTGGGCAATCTCCTCCACGAGTACCTGCGCGGGGACTCGGAACGTTTCGTCGGCAGCGAAGACCTCGATCCCCTCCAGCCGTATCTCGGCAGAGGCGACTCCCCCCGTCAGCATCAACCACACTGCCGTCCACATCGTTCGTTTGAACATGAGTCTGCACTCAACTGATAAGGCCGCGGAACAGGTCAGGCCGCATCATAACCCTCTGTTGAGCAGTGCGGCCAGCATCCGCAGACTGAATCGGGCGGCCTCGTTCGCACCCGCGAGGCGCGCTACCACTGAAAGTTGGTCGCATACACCACGGCCAGGCCGATGGCGGAAAGCAGCGGCATCAACGATTCCCGTCGAGGGGATGTCGGCCGCGCCATTCTGGAGAGTGAGCGCATGCGCGCCGTTTGTCGGCTCAGCAGGTCGCGCGCAAGCACGCGCGATAACGGAAATCTCCGCCGCCTGGCGACACGCTGCACGCCGTAACAACACAGCGGTGGTTGCGACGTGGCCGTCGACTCCGACGGCAACACGGTCCGGATAAGTCGATAGGACGAAAACGACCGGGCAAATCGCGGGCTCAGTCGCTTAATGAGGACCAGCGAACCTTGAAGCTCGGTTGGCGACAACAACAGTGAACCGGTTTGTGGGATGCGAAGCAGGTACGCCTCACTCAGCCGCGGCACGCTTTGGCCCGGAATCCTGGACAGCACAAGGACCGCCTGGCACTTGGCGCCGGAGGTCTTTACGGAGCGGTGAGTGTCGGACGCGCGGCTCATGGGGCAACCTCACATGTCAGTTGGTTCAAAGAGCGGCCCGCCCATTCATCACAGATTAAGCAAAGGTAACGGACGTTGATCGATGCATGAACCGCCGAGGCCCCAGGAAGTGGGTTGAGTGGTATTCCGCACGATCAATTGTGCGGGAAACGCCGATGGTGACGATTTTCAGGCGCACCATGTTCCTGGGCGCGCCCCATTTCTCCAGGCGCGGCGGCGGGAATTCCACCAACGCACAACCGGTTGCCGTCGTCGACTGATATCGCGCGCGGAGCAACGCGAACGGCCATGCCGACCCGTCCACGACACAACAACCCACGGAGACGAATCACGCCTTGCGGATCTTCTCGCGGCCGACAGTCACTGATTTGGTGGCGTTCCTCGTGTCGAGCACCAAGGGGGCATGGCGGACGATGAACTCGTAGTCGTAAGACGAGTGATCGGTCGCAATCAGGACGCAGTCTTGTGATGCCAGGAATTGCGGCGTCAGTTCGCTGCTCTTCAGGTCCGGCACGTTGTGGTGCCGCATCTTGGGGAGCTTGGGGACGTGTGGATCGTTGTACGTGACTTCCGCCCCTCGCGCTTGCAGCAGGTCGAGCAGCACAAACGACGGACTCTCGCGAGGGTCGTCGACGTCCTTCTTGTACGCCATGCCCAGCAGACAGATTTTACTGCCGTTGATCGGCTTGCGTTCGTCGTTCAGAAACTCGGCCAGCCGCGCGATGACGTACTCCGGCATATGCTGGTTCACTTCGCCTGCCAGCTCAATGAACCGTGTCGTCAGCCCCTGTTTGCGGGCCAGCCAGGTGAGATAGAACGGGTCGATCGGGATGCAGTGCCCGCCGAGTCCCGGTCCAGGGTAAAACGCCTGAAATCCAAACGGCTTGGTCTTCGCGGCGTCAATCACCTCCCACACGTCGATGCCCATCCGGTCGTAGAGCATCTTGAGCTCGTTGACCAGCGCGATATTCACCGCGCGGTACGTGTTTTCGAGGATCTTGCACGCCTCGGCGACTTCCGTGCTCGATACCGGGATCACCTCAACCACGGCTCGTGAGTACAAAGCCTGCGCCAGCTCGAGACTGGCCGCATCGATTCCCCCGACCACCTTGGGAATCCGCGAAGCCGAGTAATTCTGGTTGCCCGGATCCTCACGTTCCGGGCTGTAGGCGAGGAAAAAGTCCTGCCCCGGCTGAAGTCCGGTGGCTTCCAGAATCGGCAGCACGACATCCCGCGTGGTCGTCGGGTAAGTCGTACTTTCCAGCACGATCAGTTGTCCGGGGCGCAGCGATTGTGCGATCGATTCGGTCGTTTTGACGACGTACTCCAGATCGGGATTGCGGCTGTCGTTGAGAGGCGTTGGAACGCAGATCAACAGGGCATCCGCCTCGGCCATTCGTGCGAGGTCGGCCGTTGCCTCGAAGCGGCCTTCCTTGCTCCACGTCTGCACTTCTGCGGACGAGATATGCTTAATGTAACTGCGGCCGGCGTTGAGCGCGTCCACTTTGGCCTGATCGACGTCGAACCCGATGGCCCGGAACCCGGCTTTGAAAAAGGCGTCGATCAGCGGCAGGCCGACATACCCCAGGCCAATGACGCCGACGGTGGCCGACTTGTTCTCAATCGCAGCTTTCAATGCGGACGACATGATCCGTTCCGGAGAATGTAAGGACTGAACGGGAAGGAGTTGGTCGTATTGTGACGCGAAGTCCCCACTCTGCAATATCATCTGAGAACGAAAGAAGGGCGAAGCTCGTCGGCCGTGACGGGAGCGCGGGAAGTGCAGCACGGTTGCATCAAGGCAACATGACTCTCGTTCCGGAACGAGTTCCTCGGCGGAATGGATGACGCGGCATCCACGGGACTCATGCCGTGCTCCGATACGTCACGCCGCAGTTCCTCGCTCACGCTTGGGGCCAGCACTTGTCATAGGCATCGGACGAGTGTCGCAACTCGAAATCGCAGCACGTGTTCTGAAGCCTGCCTTGCTTCAGTTCGATGGGTCGTCATGCGGCTTGCTTGCGATGGGCTGATGTCTGAGGCGATCGATGGAACAGGGAACGCACCTGTTCGAGAACAGCCGCGTCAGAGTAGTGTCGGCGGACGAATTCGCCGCAAAGTTGCTGCTGCCGGTGCATTTCGTCTCTCGTGACGGCGGCAGTGGCGGCGAACATGCAGGCGAATCCCTCGGGGGAATAGTCGCTCTGGCGATAGATGGACGGGCACGCATGCAGCGGGCGGTAGGCATCCAGATCCGAAAGCACGGGAACCGCACCGCACGCCATTGCCTCCAGAATGGACGCCGAGAGCTGGTCGGTTTGAGGAACCGAGATTGCGTAATCCGCCGCTTGCAGCCAACGGGCGACGCCAGTCGCCGGCAGAAATTTGCGAATCAGCCAGACGCGAGAACCGTGAGGCGACGCTGCGACAGCCTCCTGAATCAGGCGGCTGTATTCCGCATTGTCGTCGCCCGACAAAACCGCCAACCGGCCGTTCGTGGACTGCGCCGCGTATTGCAGAAAGCCGCGGACAACCTCCAGAGTCCGGTAAAGAGGCAGCGACCTGCGATTGACGACCCAGACAGGCTCATCGCGGGGGAGGCCGATCTCTCTCCGCAATCGGTCACGAGTCGCGTGATCCGCCGCCGCGAAGACGTCCGAATCGTACCCCAGGCTGAATGTGCGAATTCGATCCGCTGGGACGTCCCAATCCTGCTGGAGCGCTTCCGCCATGCGGGGTGTCGTCGCCGTGATGAGCCGGGCACTGCCGAGCACGCGGCGAATCATCCACCGGTAAAGACGACTCCGGTCCCCTGCTCCGAAGATCTCGCTCCCGTAGGTTGTGACGAAGTACGGTTGGCCGCTGAGCCAGGCCGTGAACCCGCTGCCGCTCGTGCAATGTGCGTGCAGGATCTCGCCGGGACGGCGACGTTTCATGCGAGCCATGATTCCACCCCACAGATAGCGCAGCCCTGCAAACGCCGGCACCCAGGTCGGTGTCAGGAATTCCACATGAACGCCGCCGATCTTGTCGAGGCGCCGACGTTCGGCCGTTTCGATCTGTACGGGAAGTTGCGCCATCTCGAACAGCTTCAGCCACCGACCGACGTGGACGCTGTAGGGATTGGCGAGCAGCGTGACGGTGGAATCGGGCTGCGATGCGGCAGTCGTCGGCAACTTCATATTGGGTTTCGTCTTTCCGGAGAGGCCCGCGAAACAATGACTTGATCTCAGCAGTTGTTTGTCACCCGAAGCGTGGTTCCTCACGCAGCAGCGCGGATTCTGCGAGGATGCGGCGCCGTTTGCTCCACTTGCGGGCGTCGAACACGCGAGGCGTAGGTCACCAACGCTGCCGCAGTATGTTTGTTCAGCGCCAGCCCGAGGGAGAAGAAGAGGAAGTTTCCTGTCACCGAGTAAGTCAGATTGGGCTGCGAGATGTTTCCAACCATCGTCGCGATAAATGCGGCCATCAGGGCCCGCAACAGATACCACGGCTCGGTTGTTGGTACGGAGAAGCGCGCGAGATGCACCAACCCCATCCAGGCCGACAGCAGAACGATCCCATACAAGGCGGCTCCCACAGCACCCGACTTGAACAGGATCTCCAGGTATTGCTGGTGCGGCGTGTCGAAGTCGGCATAGTTGGAGAACGATTCGAAGGCATAGCCGCAGAGCGGCCGTTCGCTCCACAGGTCGATCGTGAGGGCCCACAACCCGCCGCGTCCTGACAACGGATCGGCCGCTCCCACGGTTTGCGAGAACCGCCGCGTGAACCGCTCTACCCACATCAGCACGTCGTTATTGCCCAGGAGGGCCTCGAAGGCGCTCGAAAACATCACCAGCAGCATCGCACCGGAGACGGCCGCGAACATGGGGAAATAAATGCGGCCGGTGAAATACAGATACATCCAGACGCCGCAGGCCAGTGCCCCGCTCGACGACCGCGAGAGCGACATCAGCACCAGCATGGATGTGATGCCCGCGATGCCACGCACGCTCCATTTCCCCATCGGCGTCTTGCACAGATCGGCGGCCGCCAGCAGAAAGGGAACCAGAATCGCGAACAGCGTCATTGCACTATTGGGATAGCCGTACAGGGGATAGGCGAACAGCCGCGCCCCCCAGGCGATCTGAGGAAAGCCGGGAGTGACCGTGGCCGTGCCCAATGTGGCTAGCGACATTCCGGCGAATGCCAGTGCGATCCGTCGCAACATCGAGATTGAAGGCGTCACCCCCGCCAGGTACACACCCAGAGGCAGGAACGCCAACGGCTTGGCGAATTTGATGGCGGAGACGACCCGCGACATCTCGCTCGACTCGGCGTAGGCGACAGCGGCGAGGGCGGAACAGTACAGCAACATCGCGACAGCCGCGAGACGCGCGGCCGACAGCCGGTAAAGCACCAGCCCTCGCGGAATCACCAGGTCGCGTCGCCGTGGGACGAAGACCAGCAGCAGGAACAGGAGATCCGACCCGACGAGATCAACCGGCTTGTCCGCGAACTCCGCCACGCGAATTGCGATCGGCAGAGTCACCAGCAGCGCGATCAGCCAGGAAAACAGGAAATTCATCGCTCCACCGCGATCCGCTCTCGGCAACCGAGGATCGGACCGCTCTGCATCGATCGACCGCGATGCAACTGCGCAGGCAGCGGCGGACCCCGACCCCCTCATCAAACCGGCGGACTGTCGGCGAATCGGCCGTACCGGTCAAGAGACGTTTGACCGGCACGATGCGTCAAGACGGCCATGTCGAAGAGACTCGGAGATTTGCCGGGATCTGCACGACATCGCACGCAGGAGCGAACTCATAACCCGAAGCATCAGCAAGGGATACCACGGATGGACTTTGCTGGCGCTTCGCAAGACCGAGGGAATGCTTGGCGACGAATTCGGACATCACGGACTAACAAAAAGAGACCCCCGGGACATCAGGTGTGACGCCCGGGGGATTCTCAGTCAACGGTGCCCCATGTCCGATCACATGCGGAGCAACCGATTCATGGACCAACTCAGGGGTTCACGTTGTTCACGGTCACGCCGGTCCAGTCGTCTGTACGGAACGGGTAAGCAGGCAACATATGGGCGTTGAGCAGGTTTCCTTGCGGATTGTCGGACCAGTTGTAGCGGACAGCGACTGGTTCGGGCACAGACGCACTCCAGACTTCGATGGTGTCCTCGCCAGTTGCTTTCGCATTGGCCCAGACCCACTTCTTGTCTTCTCCGGCGACGGCAAAGCCCTTGAGCGGCTCACCGTACCAGGACGCGACGCGGGAACCACCCGTCTTGAATTTTACGGTTGCTTTGCCGTCGGCGAACTCCACCGAGTCATAGACGGGACCGCTCCGGATGATTGAGCTGGCCAGGCCATACACGTCGGCCAGCGCGAGCCGCGCCAATCGCTTGCCGACGTCCTGCTTGTTCTTGGGATGAATGTCCTTGGCGGCGCCCAAATCGGTGATGCAGGCGACCCCCACGTTAGGGAGCGCGTCAATCGTCATCATCTGGGCTTCGCGGAGTTCGGCCCAGTCGCTGTCGCCCGGCTCCGCTCCAATCTCCCGGAAGTTGGCCAACTGCACCATATAGAACGGGAAGTCCCCCTGCTGCCAGTCGTCCCGCCAGCTTTGGATCATTGACGGCATCAGCGTGCGATACTGATAGGCGCGGTTGGCGTTCGATTCTCCCTGATACCAGATGGCTCCGCGAATGGCGAAGGGGGACAGGGGTGCGATCATCGCGTTGAACAGCGTGCTGTGATGATGCGGGCTGCGGCGGGGATCCTCCTGCATCTGCGGCTTGCGCGGGGCCGGTTTGCCGTCTGCCTTGGCCTTCGCGGATTCTTCCTCCCACTTGGCGAGTGCCTGCTCATAGTCCTTCCTGGCGGTATCCGGATTGTAGGCCGCGGCCGACTTTTCCCAGCTATCGAGAATGGGTTGAAACGCGGTCACCGACGCCATCATCTCGGGACTTGTCCAGGCTTCGGCACGTGTTCCCCCCCAGGCGGTCTGGACGATCCCAACAGGGACCTGCAGCACGTCATGCAGATTGCGGCCGAAGTAATACGCCACGGCCGAAAATGTAGGAATCGTCTCGGGCGTGCAATTCGTCCACTTCGCTTCGACGTCCTCCTGAGGTTCCGTCGCTGTCACCATCGGCACCTGAAACAGCCGAATGTCCGGATGAAGTGCGGCGGCCGCTTCGAGGTCCGGGTCGAGTCCCAACTGCACCGACCACTGCATATTCGACGGACCACTACACACCCAGACTTCACCGACAAGGACGTCGCTGAGTTCCACCTTGTCCTGACCGGCGGCGACCTGCAGCGTCGCGGCATCGCCGACCGCCAGCGGCTGCAGACGTGCGGACCATTTGCCGTCGCCGTCCGCCGTGACGGTTTGTGTCTGATCGCGAAACGTGACGGTGACCTTCTCACCCGGATTGGCCCAGCCCCAGACCGGAACGGGCATGTCCCGCTGGAGAACCATCTTGTCGCCGAAAATCGACGGCAGACGCAAATCGGCGGCGGAAACTGATGTGAGGAGCAGACAGCACGCCGAAGTCAGAACAAACGAACGCCAACGGATCGATCGCATCGCCAGGGTCTCCTGAGGTGTCAACACGGAAAGAGCCGCCAGAATACGCTCAAGAATCGCCGACAACAACCGAACGTCGACTTCAACAAAGCCAGCCGGTCCGTGAACGCAGCGCCGGCATCTGCCTCGGGCCCGATGTGCGAATGACGCACTCAGTCCCATCCCAAGCCGACGGCTTCGCCGTCGGACCATGAGGGGGAACACCTCGCATCCTCAGTGGTCACAATTGGAGAGTCAAACTGCCGCGCCCGACGCGCGAGCGATCTGCGTGGGAGGGGGAATCTGCCGCAGGGGGATCGGCATCAGGCCGCCGGGATCCTGGATCGGCGTCGGAACAGGACAACGATCGGGAGCACAACGGCCACGATCACCCCCAGTGCGGCGATCCAGGGAAAGAACACCGTGGCCAGGATCGCCAGTCCCATCAACAGCGCGAGCAGTGTCCCGGTCGAGCCGACCCAGGCGCGCTCCACGCGTGCTCCAAAGGTTGGGGTTTCGGCCGTGACAAACGGCACCGTCTCCGCGATCGTGACCTCGACTGTCGACAGCGACGTCTGATCAGCGAGCATCTTGAGGCGTCCCTGCATCTGCTCGACTTCACCGCGGACGCGGGATAGCTCCCGCTCAATCGTCAGAATCTCCGGGAGTTGCCGCGTCGTCTCGTCGAGATGTTTGAGGAGGCGCTGTTCCTCCTGTTGCTTGTTACGGATGCGCGCCTGAAGATCGAAGAACTCGGCGGTGACTTCGTTGGACGTTTCATGCTGCTCACGGAGTTCCCCCAGGCGACCCAGGTCGTTCACCAGGGAGCGATAGCGTTCGACGGGAACGCGCAAGGTCCACTGACCGCTGCGGGTCGAACCGGATCGCCCTCCGAGGCGCGACGTCGCCACAAATCCCCCATGGCGGCTGACGATCGACTCGACACCGGCTGCCGCGTCGCTGAAGTTCACGACATCGATCTGCAGGAAGGCGTGGTAGATGATTTTGCGATCGGTGGGGGCGACGGGATCCGGCGCAGCACGGTCGACCGCCCTCTGCGTGTCGCTGGCGGTCTCATTCTGCTGGACATAGGCGACCGGTTGCGTCGCCTGGTGAGCAAGTGGAGTCGTGTCGGATCCAACGTGCGC
The DNA here is from genome assembly GCA_019636315.1 of Planctomycetaceae bacterium. Classification (GTDB taxonomy): domain Bacteria; phylum Planctomycetota; class Planctomycetia; order Planctomycetales; family Planctomycetaceae; genus JAHBXU01. The sequence continues at coordinate 8,734 of JAHBXU010000082.1, forward strand.
GCCGCCACAACCGAGGAGAGCTGCCAGGCCGATCAGGGCCGCGCAGCGGAATGGGAGAGAACGGGCGCCGACTGGCCTCGTTGGAATGGCGCCCACTGATGCGTCTTGTACGTCACGGCGCGCTGCGCAGACCTCGATCGGTTGGACCATGGGAGTTTCTCACCGGGCCAGGGGGACGTCGAAGGGTCGCATATGCTGACTACGAATCAGACCCGCCGGTGTTGGTGATTATTCCCTGAAACACCAAAGAAAGGGCTCCCTGAAATGCAAACACGGCGGACTCTCCGCCAAGGAGTGGTCCACCGTGAGTTGAACGACGAGAGCCCGTCAAACGGCAAGCAATGTCCGCTTCCGGAAAGCCGCGCCGGGGAATCGCGCGGCCGGGCAAAGCGTGGCTCAAGATCAGTCGAGCTTCTTGACGCGAATGTTCTTGAAGTACACCTTACTCACAGAATCATGCGCCTGGAGGCAAAAGGTTCCTTCGCTGAGATACCGTTGAAAATCGTTCGGATCGAACGGCTGCAGCGGGCGCTGGTTGTAATCGACGACGATGATGTCATCGAGTTCCACGCGGATGTGGTTGCCTTTGACGGTGATCGTCTGCGTCCACCATTGGCCGTCGTCGATGTGCTTCTGCATGACGTTGACGACGCTCCACAGGCTGCCGGATCGGATCGGATCGCCGTGCGAGTTGTTCACCTGAGATTCGTATCCCTGTTTCGGCCAGCCTTCGGCTTGAAACTTCGTGTGGAAATAGATGCCGCTGTTGCTATTGGGCTCTGTCTTACAGTCGATCTTGAGCACGAAGTCCTTAAACGGCGCCAGATCTCCCATGTAGTACAGGTGACTGCGGGGGCCATTGGCGATGATGGCGCCGTCCTTGATGGACCACGAGTCGGGGTTTTCGCTGATCTTCCAGTTGGCGAAAGTCTTGCCGTCCCAGATGGACGTGAATCCTTCTTCGACCTCGCCGGCAGAAGCAAAGGACATGCAACACGACAACAGGCACAGAGCGGTCAATCGCAGCGGCATCGAAGCACCTTGAAATGCAGTGAGACGAACAGGTTCCGCGCGAGCGTTCGGCGGACGACGTCTCATGATAGCCCATGCCGGCCGCAGGGTTCCAGCAGGGGAACGCATGGGCTACGGAACGACTGGGCGATGGAACAGTTTGGTGGCAGGGTTTCTTCTCCTCGCTCACAGCGGGTCATTCGATTCGTTGACGGACCCCTGCACGAGCGAGGATTCCGGGAGGCCGTGCTGACGTATTCTGGGAGGTTGCACCAATCAGTGTCATCGAACTGGGGCCCCTGCCCTGTTCTGGTTCGGGACAGTTCAGACACGGCGAATGGTGAACGCGTTCACTGGGATGCACGCGCGCATCATGCGGAGGAAACGGACGCTTGTGGGCTGAT